>JAAZFZ010000020.1 GCA_012511485.1 Clostridiales bacterium
TACTATGTCCCTGCAACCGGTCTTGCGGAGGAAAACGGGCTTATAGGTCTTGCAAATATAATACTTATGGGCAAGATGCTCGCTCTGACAAACTTCTGTTCGATGGAAACAATGAAAAAAACATTTGAAAAAATCGTGCCACCCAGAAAGCAGCACCTGATTGAGAAAAACTTGAAGGCTATTGAAATCGGCATGAATTCATAAAATTGATGGAGCGTATCTCGATTTTTGGGATACGCTCATTTTTCACTCTTGCCAATAATTCGCCTTATTTTTCTTGATGTCAGTGTTTAATAATGTTATAATCTCCTTATGTTTCTTGAGGCGGTGATACAGTGAGCAAAAAATTTGAGCTGTTGAGAAAAGAGTTCGGCAATTTTAATTATGATGGCTTTTCGATTAAAAAAGGAGAAGCTTCAATTAGTATTTGCTTTGATTTTTCGATTGACGGGCTTTGTGGATTTCACCCCACAATAACAATAATGACGGATAATCTTGATATTATTAACAGCTTTAACAGTGAGCGGGGGAGGAGCATTGTCTTTTCTCTTGGCATGGTTGAAGCTGTCAGCTACTGGAAATGCGTTTGCTCGGAGAATTTTAATATTCGCTGCGGCAGGATAAATCAGGAGGATAAACTCTGGTGGAAAAAGCTCTGGTTCAACGGGCTTTCCGAAATGTTTTACCGCAATGGGATAAACACCGATATCGGATCCTTTGTTAATATCAACTGCATCATTGACGGTGAGCGTAAAACAGGTTTTTCACCCTTTAGAAAAAGCGAGATAAGCATTGTGCCTGTCGGCGGCGGCAAGGATTCGGTTGTAACGCTGGAGCTTTTAGATGAAATAAAGCCTGCGATTAAGGCGTTGACTGTCAATGACCAGCCTGCAAGAACTCAGTGTGCCCAAGTAGCGGGAATAGGCGCTGAAAATACCATACGAACCTATAGAACGATTGACAGGGAGCTTCTTAACCTGAATGCAGAAGGCTTTTTGAACGGCCATACACCTTTTTCTGCAATAGTTGCATTTTTAAGCCTGTACTGCGCATATCTTATCGGAGCGGAGAACATAATTCTTTCAAACGAGTCAAGCGCCAACGAATCGAATGTTGCAGGCACCGAAATAAACCACCAGTATTCAAAATCCTTTGAGTTTGAAAAAGATTTCAATAATTATGTCAGCACACATTTTGATATGCCGGTGCGTTATTTCAGCCTCCTGCGTCCCTTCAATGAGCTGCAAATTGCAAAGCAGTTTTCAAAATATAAAAAATATCACAGTGTATTCAGAAGCTGCAACGCCGGCAGCAAAAAGAATATTTGGTGCTGCAATTGCGCAAAATGCTTGTTTGTATATATCATTCTTTCGCCGTTCCTTAGCAGGGGAGAGCTTTTTGAAATCTTTTCGTGCGATATGCTCGAAAAAGAAAGCCTGTTAAATGAGTTTTGCGGGCTTGTCGGTTTTTCCGATGCCAAGCCGTTTGAATGTATCGGTACAGTCGGTGAAGTCCGATTTGCGCTTGAGCTGACATTGAAAAAATATGAAGAGGCAGGGGAAAAGCTCCCAGTCATGCTTGAGTATTATAAAAATATCAGACATCTACAGGCAGAGAGTATAAACTTGCTTTGTGCATTTAATAAGGATAACAATATTCCGCAGGGCTTTTTGAAATTTGTTGAGGAGATGTACCATTATGTTTCAGTGTGTGGCTGATTATTTCAGAAATAAGAAGGTCCTTATACTCGGCTTTGGGCGAGAGGGTCGTTCAAGCTATAATTATATCAGAACTTTTTATCCCCGTATGCCCCTGACAATTGCAGACCTTAAAGATATTAATTTTGAGGATGAAAATGTACAGCTTATCTGCGGTGAAAAGTACCTTGATTCCCTTGAAGGCTATGACATTGTTTTAAAATCCCCGGGAATATCGTTCAAAAATGTTAGGATTCCTCAGGGAGTTGAAGTAACCTGCCAAACGGATTTGTTTCTGAGATACGCCTCGTGCGTCAAAGTCGGTATAACCGGAACAAAAGGCAAAACCACAACATCGACCTTGATATATGAAATACTCTGCACCGCAGGCGTACCCGCCTGCCTAATCGGTAATATGGGTGTCCCTGTTTTCGACTGCCTTTCAAAGGTAGACGGCAAAACGGCCGTTATCGAAATGTCATCTCACCAACTTGAGTTTACTCATACCTCGCCGCATATTGCGGTGCTTACTAATATATATGAGGAGCACCTTGACCATTACAACGGCTTTGAGGGTTATGTCAACGCCAAGCTCAACATATTCAGAAATCAAACAGAAAACGATTATTTTATATATAATGCCGACCAGGAGTACAAAGATTTTTTTATAGACAAGGATGTAAAGTCAAAGGTAGTAAAGGTCAGTGCAGTTGACAATGAGAGAAATGAGCTTTTTAAAAAGCTTGACGGTATCAATGTAAGGCTAATCGGCAGCCACAACAAGCAGGATGCTTTCTTTGCTGCTGCGGCAGCACGGTGCCTTGGTATAAACGATGAAGCGATTGAAATGGGAATCAGGAATTTCAAAGGGATTCCTCATCGCATGGAGCCGATAGGCACTTATGAAGGTATAAAATTCTATAACGATTCCATTGCAACCATTCCTCACGCCGTAATGTGTGCACTTGAAGCGCTCAAGGATGTCGATACTCTCATCATCGGAGGGATGGACAGAGGGCTGAACTATTCACAGTTTGCTTTGGAAGTTTATAATAATAGCTTGAGAAACCTTATCTGCCTGCCTGAAACGGGTCACAGAATTGCCCGTGAAGTTGAGCAAATCGGGAGCAACAAGAATATAATATGTGTTGACACTATGGAGCAGGCTGTCGAAAAGGCTTTTGAGGTCACAAAGAAGGGGTACAGCTGCATTCTTTCTCCCGCTGCGGCAAGCTATAACAGATATAAGGATTTTGAAGAAAAGGGCGCTCACTATATTTCGCTTGTCAGGAGCCACGGCTAATGGATATTTGCGGTGATATTATTCACAACGAGCGCCTGATTAAAGAGTATGTTCGGAGTCTGACAGCTCACAGCCCTGCTCAGGCAGAGTGCTTTTGTGTTGAGCTTCTTGAGAAAAATGCCGATAAAATATCGGCCAGCAGGGCTGTTTCCGCCGCATATGCAAGGTGCGTATGCACATTCCTTTTGGACAAGAAAAACAAATCCATGCTGACTGAAATAATAAAGAATAACAAGATTATCCGCGAAGCCTTTTTTGGGCGATTAGATACCTACAAGTACAGCATCGTATTTGTTCTCAAAAGGATTCTCAAGCTAAACGATACGGAGCTTACAAAAGAAGTGTTGCGGTTAATCTGCAATAATCCTTTTAGAGATGACAGCGCAAAAAGCTATTCAGACAGATGGTCACTCAAATTTATTACAGATGAGGTTATGAAGGCACCAGAGGATTATCTGAATTTGAGCGAAGAAAGCATGGCTATACTAAATCAATATTTATAAAAAATGCGCCCGCTGCAAAACAGCGGGCGTTAGTTAATTATTTGTTAATAGTATCTTACCAGACCGACCACCTTGCCGAGGACAATAAGTTCCTTGCAGATGATTGGCTCAAATGAGTCATTCTCGGGCTGGAGCCTGAAATGGCCGTTTTCTTTATAAAAACGCTTGACAGTCGCTTCATCCTCTAGCAGAGCAACAACAATCTGCCCGTTTGATGCAACGGGAGTTTTTTCTACAAAAACAATGTCACCGTCAAGAATTCCGGCATTAACCATGCTCTCACCCCGCACCCGCAGAGCGAACAGCGGTTTATCCCTAGACACAGGGCCGGAATACGGGATATAGCCCTCAATTTGCTCAACAGCTAAAATAGGCATACCTGCCGTTACAGTGCCAATGAGCGGAATGCTTGTTACATTCTCAGACTGCCCGATAATACGAATTGAACGCTTGAGCATCGGGTCACGGGATATATAGCCCGCATCCTCTAGTGAGTCAAGGTTTGCCTGAACGGATGAGGTGGAGCGCAAGCCCACTGCCGCGCCGATTTCACGAACTGAGGGGGGCACACCGTCCTGACTTTTTTCAATCAGGTATTCGTATATCCTCTTTTGAGTTTCGGTTATTTTCTCCAAAGTTCTGACCTCCTGCTTTTTATTCAACCGTCATTATAATAACATATTAAATCAGAAAAAGCAAACATTTGTTTGATTGATTTTTAAATATTATATTCGGTGCTCAATTCCGCCCGTATCAGATTCTGGTTTTTACTTTTTTAAGCGCTAAGCAAATCGGGATAACAAGGACAATTCCGATAATTATTTCTAGCACTGCAT
This sequence comes from Clostridiales bacterium, assembly GCA_012511485.1. Taxonomy (GTDB): domain Bacteria; phylum Bacillota; class Clostridia; order Oscillospirales; family Acutalibacteraceae; genus JAAZFZ01. The sequence goes on from JAAZFZ010000020.1 coordinate 4,340, forward strand.
TGATACTGAAAGCCGCAAGAACAAATTTAGTCAGACCGCCTAAGCTAATTGAACTGACACCGACCTCCGAACTGTAAAAGAGGTAGATTCCACCCATAACAAGCACAGTATTTACTGCCGTTGCAACAGCTGTGGTAATGCCCATTCCTATTGAGTTTTTCTTATCATCTCTCGACAACAGGTAGTAGAGAACACCCACAATTAAGCTCAATAAAATTTCGACAATTAGGGCAATTGTTCTGTTGCTTGAAATCATTGTATTGAGCTGCTCCGGAAGCTCGAATAATTCAGTGATGCAAAAAGTAACCGCAAAGACAACTCCTGAAATAAGTGCTGAAATTGCAATAGATGCAGTTTTTCCCCGCGCTCCTTTGGCGGATTTGCTTCGCTTAGAAAGCAAGCCGAACAGGCTACCGGCAACAAGCCCCACAAGCATTCTCGGAATGAGAGCAATTAAGGGATTTCTGAAAATTATGCCCTCCAGTGGTGAAGGCGGCGCAAAAACCGCTCTGATTATGCAGGTGACTCCCCACACGCCTCCGAGCACAGTTCCCCATTTAGGGCCCATGACAACGGCACCGATTATGACGGGGATATGGAGCAAAGTGATACTCAACCCGCCATAGTTAATGTATCCTACATACGGCACAAAAGTGAAAACAATGATTAGCGCCGATAAAACACCGAGCTGTGCCATGACCAGTGTTTTTTGAGTGGATTTGCTGCTTGACATATATATTCCTCCTTGCTGCTGCTCCCGGTTACCCATAGGATGCAACGCAAAATATAGCAATATTAATAAAATACTATTTTTTTATATTCCTATAATAAATGATTTTTAAGCCGTAGAGCAGAAGCTCCCCGTTATATATCATTTCATGTCGACAATTTCTGACAATATCCTTTGAAAGACCGCCTGTAGCAACAAAGGTTTTTACCTTTTGACCTAACTCCTGCTCAATTTTGTCGCATATACCGTCAATCATTGCCGCAGTGCCGAACACGACTCCTGCCTGCATACTTTCAACAGTATTTTTGCCAATCGAATGTGTTGGAGAATCATAGCTGATTCTCGGCAATTGGGAGGTGCGTGACGAAAGTGCCTCAAGTGAAACAGCAACTCCCGGTGCAATGGTACAGCCGAGGAATGAGCCGTTTTTATCTATTATGCTGACCTTTGTGGCAGTCCCCAAATCTACGACAATGCAGGGCAGGGGATATAGATTCATAGCACCGACGGCACCTGCTATTAAATCCGCTCCTACCTGGGCAGGGTTATCTGTCATTATGTTCAAACCGGTTTTGACGCCAGGGGCAAGCATCAGCGGATTTTTATTAATAATAAAAGCAACTGCACGAGAAATCTCGGCACTAAGCTCTGGCACAACTGAGCTGATAACAGCCCCTTCAAAGGCGTTGGGGTTAATTTTGTGAAGCCTGAATATATCATACAGCTCAATAGCATATTGATCCCTGGTCCTTGCCCTGTCGGTTGCAAGGAGAGAAACAAACTGGAGCTCATCATCAAGATATGCACCTAAGGTAATATTTGTATTTCCCACATCAATTGTTAACAGCATAAAATATCCTCCATATTAGAACTAATATGTATTTTACTACTGTTTTTGCACAAAATCAAACATAATGCAAAATTATTGATTTTTTTTAAAAACATGATAAAATATACTAAATACAGAGGGATTTTATGTCTAATTCTATAAATGTAGGTAAGGTCAGCAATACCCCGAAAAAACAGGGATTATCAACGAGTTTAAAAAGTTCATAACGAGAGGCAGTGTTATTGACCTTGCCGTCGGAGTCATTATTGGCGGAGCATTTCAGAAGACAATCAATTCGCTTGTTAATGATATTATTATGCCCCTTATTGGCCTTGCTTCGGGAGGTTACAATTTCAACGACAGATTCATTGTGCTCGGAGGAGGCAGCTATCCCACCCTGGAGGCTGCAAAAGCGGCGGGTGCGGCAACCTTCAATTACGGTGAAATGCCCCCGGTGTACCTCACAGATTTAAAATAAAAAGGAGAATTAAAATGAAAGTTGGTTTTATAGGAACGGGCAATCTGGCATCGGCAATTATCAAAGGAATTGTTTGCTCAAAGTCTATTGCAGAAAATATGATTTGGGCTTATGATATTTTTCCCGAGAAGCCTAAAAAGTGTGCCAGCGAGTACGGCATTAATATTGCGGAAAGTGCCGGATATATCGCTAAAGAAATGGATGTTGTTATAATAGCTGTCAAGCCTGCGGATTTCCCCTTTCTTCTTGGCAGTATAACAGACAGCTTAAAAATTAAAAATCCGCTGATTATTTCTACAGCTGTCGGAACCTCTCTTAAATATATCAGCTCATTTCTTAACTATGACCCTTCGCTTGTCAGGATTATGCCCAACATAAACGCTACAATAGGCGAGGCGATGTCTGCCTACTGCAGCAACGGGAGCATAACCGATGAGCAGGAGGAAATAGTGTTAAGTATTTGCTCCTCTATCGGCAAGGTAGAAAAGCTTGACGAATCATATTTCCCGATGTTCGGCGTATTGGCAGGTGCCGCTCCTGCATTTGCATATATGTTTATAGATGAACTTGCCCGTGCCGGCGTCAAAATCGGTATGAATAAAAATCTCGCCCTTAATATTGCGGCGCAGACGGTTTTGGGCAGCGCAAAGCTTATCCTTGAAGGCGGCGGGCATCCCTATGAGCTTATTGACAGGGTATGTTCACCCGGCGGCACTACTATTGAAGGAATTGCGGCATTGCAGGAGTTCGGTTTTGCCAATGCGATTTCCAAGGCTGTTGACAGAACAATTAAAAAAGACAGAAAACTCGAAAGTCAGAGAAAGGCATGAGGTACACTCCATGAAATGCTATGCTTTGAGTTCTCTGTGCAAGGTATTTTCCAATGAAGAGCCGCAGGGCAAGCCCTTTTCGTCAATGACTATGCTGCTCAACGAAAGGTCATCATTCCAAGCGGCAGTTTTTTCACAGAACGATGAAAGGTTGACAATCAGCATTTCACCTAAGCTTTTTGAGAAATACATAAACATTTTCTCTATTGAAGATATTCACGGGGATTTGGTATGCTATGAAAAGCATGATGATTATTTCCTAAGGGTTAATGCCGGGGAATATCCCGATTTGCTCAGACCTGTCATTGGAGGACAGGCTTTTGTAATTGCCGGCAGTTGGAAAAGTTTCTGGTTTGAGCTTGACCCTTGCTCAAAAGTAAAAGCAGGGAAATATCAGATTGAAATATCGTTTACTTCATCGAACAAACAAAACGCTTCATTCAAAATAGATGTTGAAATAATCAACGCCCTTTTGCCCGACAGCGATTTAATCTGCACTAACTGGCTTCATACGGATTGCCTCTCAACCTGGTATGATGTTGAGGTTTTCAGTGATGAGTATTGGAGAATAACTGAGAATTTTGTCAGGGCTGCTGTTCGCCACGGAATCAATTTTATACTTACTCCGCTGTTTACACCTCCTCTGGATACTAAAGTTGGAGGGGAGAGGCCTACCGTACAATTAGTAAAGGTATATAAAAATGGAGAGAACTATTCCTTCGGATTTGAAAAACTGGAAAAATGGGTAAATATGTGCGACAGATGCGGAGTAAAGCTTTTTGAAATGTCACACCTGTTTACTCAGTGGGGCGCCAAATGCGCTCCTAATATAATTGCACAGGTAGATAACAAAGAGAAAAGGATATTCGGTTGGAACACCAGAGCGGGCGGAAGAAAGTACATAGAGTTTTTGACACAGTTTTCTCAGGCATTGATTGAATTCATAGATGCTCACTCGCTGAGGGAACGCTGCATCTTTCATGTTTCAGATGAGCCGGGCAAGGCAAGCCTTGCAACATATAAAAAAAGATGCAGCCTGATGTTAGAGTTGTTTAAAGGCTTCAGGATTATTGACGCATTATCCGATTTCAGTTTTATTGAAAAGGGTGTCTGCAGTACACCAATACCCGCCATTGATAGAATTGAACCCTTTATCGGAAATGTTGATGAATTGTGGACATATTATTGCTGCGGGCAACAGACTGACTATGTATCCAATAAGTTTTTTGCCATGCCGTCCCTTCGTAATCGAATCCTCGGAGTCCAAATGTATAAGCACAATGTAAAGGGCTTTCTGCAATGGGGTTATAATTTCTGGTATTCAAGGCTCTCGGAATACTGCATTAATCCTTTTGAGGTCAGTGATGCGGATAAAAATTTCCCCTCCGGCGATGCCTTCTCGGTCTATCCCGGAGAAGGAGGGGAGCCCCTGCTTTCATTAAGGCTTAAAGTTTTCTATGACGGTATTCAGGACTACTCGGCGCTGAAATTACTCGAAAGCTATTTAGGCCATGATGAAACTGTCAGGATTATTGAAGATGGTTTGTCCACTCCTCTCACCTTCAGCGAATATCCGAAAAATGACGAATGGTTGGTTTCCTTGAGAGATTGCATTAACCGGAAA
>JAAZFZ010000021.1 GCA_012511485.1 Clostridiales bacterium
GAGATATTCCGTTGACTTTGCAGGCTTCTATCTGTTCGTTGATGTCGGCTGCCGCTTCGTCGGAAAACGCGGATAAAACAAACTTTGCCATTTCATGTCCTCCATTTCAGTTTATAGAGAGGGAAGGCAACTTCCCCCTTTTAAATTACCAAATAATAATATCACATTTGCATTTGAAAATAAATAGTTATGGCTAAAAATAACAATTAATTTAATATTAGAATTCAAATGGCTCTATATTCTTCTTTTCGGCAGGCAGGATTTTGAAGCCTAAGGAGAAGCTCTTATCGTTAAGAATCCTCTCGGGATGACGGGAGGCTATAACCCTATTCTCACTTATGGCGTTTATTCTCCAATCAAGGTTTACAACCGTTTCGTCCATAGGGACAAGCTCAAAGTCATGTGCCGTGTCCGTGAGCTGTTCGGCGGTAAAATGGGAGGAATTAAAGCAGAAGTAATCACTGCCCTCGCCCCTGAAAAACAGGCCTGCGCCGTTTTCGCCGCCGACATAGCCCCATTTCGTTTGATAATGTGACGAATTCTCCTGCGGGCAGATATAGTGCTCAAAATTTTCCGTAACATTGAGCTTATATAAGCCAAATTTTGCCGACATATGCCTGTCCACATAGCTTTCCAACGGACCTTTGCCGAAATACTCCATCTTTTCACTGCCCTTTGGCATAATCAGCTCAAGCCCTATTTTGGGCATCGGCGGTGCGTTTTCACGAATTTTACCGTTGACGACAATGCAAACGCTTGAGTCCGGGAGGAATATATATTCAACCCCGGCCCTCATTACGGGTGGAGCGGAGGGTCCGCTGAGTGAAATTTCGGTTGAAATCACAACCCTGTTTTCATTTTGCTCGGTTACGCAGGCAGAGTATGTCTTTTGGGATATATGGTCTAGCCTCTCCTCCCTCCAGCGTTCAAGCGAGCCTCTGTTGTAGTTCGGGGCTCTCCATAGTCTGAACTTTAGAGGCTCCGTTATCATCTGAGTTCCGCAGAGCAATATTGAATCAAGCCTCCCGTAAGCCTTGTCAAAACGATATTGAGCCTTGCCGCAGGTTATAAACACGAATCCTTCCTGCTCGGATATCATCAAGGCTTCATGCTTTTTTTGTTTTTTTGGCAGTGCCTGAGTTTTGATGCGAAATTGCTCAAAACCCGTTTCATAGCCCTTTTCCGCCCACGGCTTATCACAGTTTAGGGTAAAGCTGAGGGTAAGGTAGCATTCACCGTAAAACGAAACCTTGTCACAATCGAACAATTTGTATTCCTTGCCGCTCATTGGCTCGATATCAAGGGAATCAATGCTGCCGCTGAGCACCGTTTTGCCGTTACATTCAACCCTCCAGAGTATAGAAATATCGGAAAGGCTCAAAAATTTTCTGCGGCTCTTTATTATCACACCGCCCCTGCCGTCATACTCTGCATAATATTGCTGATAGACACGCTTCATATCATAATAACCGGGTCTGGGTCTGCGGTCGGGATAAACCAGCCCGTCAATGCAGCAGATTCCGTCATTGGGATAGTCCCCAAAATCCCCGCCGTAATAGTACCTCGGTTTTCCGTTTTTATCGGGGATATTTACGGCATGGTCACAAAATTCCCAAATACAGCCGCCGAAAAAGTTATCGTATTTTTCGACAAGCTCCCAGTAATCATAGACATCGCCCGTAGACATTGAGGATACATATTCACACATAAAAAACGGTTTTTTATGCTCGCTGTTCTTGAGATAACTCTCAATGTAATCTGCTTCGGGGTACATTCTGCTCTCGACATCCGATATATCGGCATAATTCTCGCCCTCGGGCACTGCCTTAAACTCCCGATGCGAGTTTTCGTAATGAATGAGGGCATCAGCGTCCCTGCTCCTTATGTACTCTGCCATTGCCCTGTGATTTTTGCCAACGCCCGACTCGTTGCCCAGCGACCACATGATGACGCAGCCGTAGTTTTTATCCCGCTCATAAAGACGGGCGGCTCTGTCAACATAGGACTCCCTCCATTCGGGGCTTTGGGAAAGGAATGACCAGCGCATCCAGTCCCACTTACCGGTGTATTCAAAGCCCATGCCGTGGGTTTCTATGTCTGCTTCGTTGACAACCATAAAGCCCAGCTCGTCGCACAGCTCCAAAAACCTCGGGTCATTGGGGTAATGGGAGGTTCTGATTGTGTTGCAGTTTGCCCTTTTTAGAATGTAAAGGTCGTTTTTCATATGCTCAAACGGTACGGCGTGGCCAAGCTCAGGGTGAGAATCATGGCGGTTAATGCCCCTTGCCTTTGTTTTGCGCCCATTGAGGAGAATTACGGAATCCTTGATTTCAAATCGGCGCACGGCAAGCCTGAACAGTATTACCTCATCGCCGACAGCTACAAAAAGCTTATAAAGTGCAGGATTCTCGTCATTCCAAAGCACGGGGTTTTCAATGGGAACCGAAAAACGGCTTTCTTTAAAAGTCCATGAGCCGATATCGGTTCCGTCCGGCGAAACAAGTTTAATTCCGATTTCTCCTTCTTGTGAGAGTGCGGCGTTAATGTTAATATCCGCATTCGTCAGCTCAGTGTTTACAGAGGGCTTGATATGTATATCCGTAAGCCTTGTTTGTGACCTTGCGAGAATATAGACATCACGGAAAATCCCCGATAACCGAAAGCAGTCCTGATCCTCAAGGTAGGTGCCTGAGCTCCATTTGACCGTGAGAACGGTTAGCCTGTTTTTGCCTGCTTTTGCATAATGCCCGATATCAAATTCGCTCGTTGAATGGCTGACCTGGCTGTAGCCGACAAAACTCCCGTTCAGCCAGACATAAAAGGCTGAATCCACACCCTCAAAATTCAGAAAAAGCTCCCTCTTTGCAAAAGCCCCGTCAAGCTCAAAATTCTTGAAATATACCCCGCAGGGATTTTTGTCGGGTACATGGGGAGGGTCTGTCGGAAAAGGGTATTCAAGGTTTGAATACATGGGCTTGTCATAATTCCTGTCAACATACATCTGCCAGCTTTTCGGCACTTCAATATCGTCAAGTGCCGAGCAGTCAAAATCCTCTGCGGCGAATTCATCCCTGAAATCCTCAAAGCTTTCGAGAAACTTGAACCTCCACTCCCCACAAAGGCTTTTGAAGTATGCCGAAGTCTCCCTTTGCCCTGCTGAGCTTTCCCTTGACTCAAACGGAATAAAATATGCCCTCGGAGCCTCACAGCCGACATGCAGCTGCTCCAAGCCCTTATGATATGCCTTCACTTTCATTAAATCACCCCAACTTATTTCTCTGGTTTAATAGCTACAAGTATATATTGCCTTTTCATTTTAAGCAAGAAAATATTAACTTTATATTTACAAATTTTTATGATATAATCTTACAAAAGAAGAAATAAGGAGAATGTTATGGAATATCAGTCACTATCCGATAAAGCATTGAGGCTCATGAAGCTAACCGCATTGATTAAAGTCGCATTGTTCCCCATTGTTCCTTCAATAGTCGCCTGTATTATTCTGTATTTTAACGGTTTGACACTTTGGGCGCTGCTTGTGCCTGCAATTTCGCTTGTGGCAGGCGGCTTTTACTTTTTTGTTGTGCCGCCGATAAGGTTCAGAAGATATAAATATCTCATTGCCGAGGACAGAATCGAAATATCCGAAGGCATATTTTGGGTTTCGAAAACCCTTGTTCCAATCGACAGGATTCATCAGATAGATGTTATCAAGGGCCCTCTTGATAATATCTACGGCGTGGCAAAGGTCAATGTCACAACAGCAGGCTCGTCGGCAACCTTCCGTTTTCTCGAGCTTAAAAAGGCGGATGTAATTGCTCTTCACCTCAATAATGCCGTGAACCTTGCGATAAAACAAAACAAAGGGGCGCAAGACAATGTTTAATACCCCAACAAGAAATCATATATCGGTTATAGTAGAGCGGCTGAAAATAGTTTTTATCGTGCTCATTATTGTAACTCTAAACATACTTGCTGAATCTGATAGTGATATTTTTAATCCGGAGTATTGGAGAGCCCTTGCGGCAACCGCCGAGGGAGTGCAGGACTATGTTTTTGCCCTTTCGGGTCTCGGCTTCGCTGCAGTATGCGGAATAGTAATTTTTATATCCTTCCTTTTTTGGAGAAAGACCTATTTTTACATTGACGGCTCCAATTTAATCTATGAGAAAAGGACAATTTTTAAAAAGTTTTCCAAGCTTGCCATTGTCAACATCTCAACGGTGAATATAGAGCGCAGCGTTTTTGAACGGCTTATCGGCACTTCAAAGGTCAAGCTTGACCTCAACTCCGCAGAGACCTCAGAGCAGACGGATTTCACCTTTTTTCTCAAAGCACCGCTTGCACTGGCGCTTCAAGCTGAAATAAACGGCAAAAAGCAGGGGCTGCTCAATGTCGAGCCTTCTTCCTTGAGCGGTGTCAATAATCTATCGGGTGCTGCTCCCGCAACCGAACAGAGGCGTGGGCTGATATCATTTTCAACCGCTCAGGTTATTCGCCACAAGCTGCTCACCCTGCCCATTATTCAGGGTCTTGTTGTGGTTTTCAGCCTTTTGACTCCTGTTTTCTTTGAGCCCGATGGTGCTGAGTCCCTGTCTTCGCTTCCGATTGCATTAGCTCTGACCTTCGGCGGCGGTCTTATTGCGGTTATTTATTCCTGTCTCAATACGCTGGGCTATAAGGTTGAAATGGATTCAAACAGCATCTACATTGACTGCGGAATCCTAAAAAAAACTTCCTACAGCTTTGAGCTGAGCAAGATTAACGGAGTATTTCTCAAGCGGCCGCTGCTTGCAAGGATTTTCGGGCTTAGCTCGATTGAGGTTGCGGTTGTAGGCTTCGGCAACGAAAAACAGGAGATACCTCAGCTTTGTCTGCTTGTTCCAAACGCCAAGGCTCAGGAAATCCTTGAAATATGCGCCAGTGACTTTTTGTGTGAGGGTGTGCTTCACAAATCACACAAATCGGCATATATTATCGGCTTAATCAAGCTTTCCGTAACCGGAGTTTTGCTCACGGCTGCGGGTGTTATTGTTGATAATATATACTTGCGAATCGGCGCTGCCGTGGTTTTTGTTCTTGCCGCCGTTTCTGCATATCTTAGCTGCATAACCAAAACAATCGCTTATGACGGCAGAATTCTTGCCTACTCCAGAGGTATTTTTTCAAAACAGACCTCAATGTTCAAATATGGGGATGTTCAGAACACCGTTGTCAAAACCAACCCGATAACCGAAAAGCTCTGCTCGGGCAAAATGGTTTTCTATATTCTCTCTAACATGAGGCAAAGGCTCCATTTTACAGGGTACTTTGATTTGAGTATCTTTGACAACATAGGCAAAGCAGTTGTAAATGCAAAGGATACCTCCTCCAATAAGTAATAATCCCGCCGAGCAAATTCCGTTTAGTTTTTATCTTATTTATGTCATTGACATATAAAAGTTTCGATATTATAATAAATTTACTCGAAAAATAAAGGATGGTTAAATTGGAACTTAAAACTCCTCTCTACGATTTACATATCAAATGCGGCGGCACGATTGTGCCTTTTGCAGGCTATCTACTGCACGTTCAGTATGTAACCGGGATAACTGCGGAGCATATGGCAGTGCGCACAGGTGTGGGATTATTTGATGTTTCACACATGGGCGAGGTGATGCTTGAGGGTACTCACGCTCTAAAAAATGTTCAAAACCTTGTTACCAACAACTGCGAGGGAATGTATGACGGTCAGGTCAGGTACA
>JAAZFZ010000167.1 GCA_012511485.1 Clostridiales bacterium
AAGGAACTTGCTGCCGAGGCCTTGCGTCTTGCAGCCAACAAATTGCCCATTAAGTGCAAATTTGTATCAAAGGAAGAAACGGGTGGTGAGCAATAATGAAAGCCAGTGAAATCAGAAAACTTTCCGCTAAAGAGCTGGATGCTAAGCTGCTTGAGCTGAAGGACGAGCTTTTTAAACTGCGCTTCCAGCAAGCCATTAACCAGCTCGACAACCCGATGCGAATCAGTGCCGTTAAAAAAGATATCGCACGAATTCTAACTATTCAGCGTGATATTGAGTTACACGGCACCAACTCGTAAGGAAAGGGAGGCCAAGTTCAATGAGCGAAAGAAATCTGAGGAAAACTCAAGTGGGTTTAGTAACAAGTGACAAAATGGATAAAACCGTAGTCGTATCCGTTAAGGATAAAGTAAAGCATCCGCTTTACAAGAAGATTATTAACCACACAGTCAAGCTCAAGGCACATGACGAAAATAACGAATGTGGCATTGGCGACCGTGTGCTGGTAATGGAAACTCGTCCATACTCTAAAGACAAGAGATGGCGTGTCGTTGAAATTATTGAGAAAGCCAAGTAATTTGGTGCAGTTGTAAGGAGGCAGACACTGTGATACAGCAACAGAGTTACCTCAAGGTTGCCGACAACACAGGGGCAAAGGAAATCATGTGCATCCGTGTTCTTGGCGGCACCGGCAGGAGGTATGCCAATATCGGCGACGTCATCGTTGCTTCAGTTAAAAAAGCAGCACCCGGCGGCGTTGTAAAAAAAGGCGAGGTCGTTAGGGCTGTTGTGGTTCGCACAGCAAGCGGAGTTCGCCGTGACGACGGCACTTACATTCGTTTTGACGAGAATGCAGCCGTTATCATCAGAGAAGATAAGAACCCCAGGGGCACACGCATTTTTGGACCGGTAGCAAGAGAGCTTCGTGAGAAGGAATATCTCAAAATACTCTCGCTCGCTCCGGAAGTCCTTTAATTTGGAGGTGCACAAATGAGTAATAATGTTCATGTTAAAACCGGGGATACAGTAGTAGTAATAAACGGAAAATACCGCGGCAAGCGCGGCAAGGTTATGCAGGTGAGCCCTGCAGAGGGCAAGGTTATCGTTGAGGGCGTCAACATTGTCACAAAGCATGTTAAACCCAAAAAGATGGGTGAGCCGGGCGGTCTTATCAAGGCTGAGAGCGCACTTTATGCAGATAAGGTTCAGCTCATATGCCCAAAATGCGACAGGCCAACAAGAACTGGCAACAAAATAAACTCTAAAGGCAAAAAAGTTCGAACATGCAAAAAGAGCGATTGCCTTGCAGAATTTGAATAAGGGAGGAACATGACACATGGCAAGATTAAAGGACACCTATGTGAATGAGGTTGCGCCTGCAATGATGAAAAAATTTGAATACAAGAGCGTCATGCAAATCCCGAGGCTTGAAAAGATTGTTATAAATGTCGGCTGCGGTGAAGCCAGAGATAACCCAAAGGTTGTCGATGCCATCGTTTCGGATGTTATGCAGATTACAGGTCAGAAGCCCGTGGTTTGCAAGGCAAAGAAATCAGTCGCAAACTTCAAGGTTCGTGAGGGCATGACAATCGGCGTGAAGGTAACGCTCAGAGGAGAAAGGATGTATGAATTCCTTGACAGGTTCTTCAACCTGGCACTTCCGAGAGTTAGAGACTTCAGGGGTATTAATCCCAACTCTTTTGATGGCAGAGGGAATTATTCCATGGGCATCAAAGAGCAGCTGATTTTCCCCGAAATAGATTACGATAAGATTGACAAGGTACGTGGAATGGACATTTGCTTTGTCACAACAGCCAAAACAGACGAAGAATCCCGTGAGCTTTTATCACTTATGGGTGCTCCGTTTGCAAGATAAGGAGGGATAATTAAGTGGCCAAAACATCAATGAAAGTAAAGCAGGCTCAGCCGGCTAAGTATTCATCAAGAAGATATAACAGATGCAAAATCTGCGGAAGGCCGCATGCCTATCTTCGCAAATACGGAGTATGCCGTATATGCTTCAGAGAATTAGCCCATGCAGGCCAAATCCCTGGCGTGAGGAAAGCAAGCTGGTAATAGAGCAATTGCAAAGGAGGTTGACGGTATGCAAATCACTGATTCCATCGCCGATATGTTGACGAGAATACGCAATGCTAACTCGGCTAAGCATGATACGGTGAAAATTCCCGCATCCAACTTGAAAAAGGCAATTGCGCAGATTCTTGTTGATGAGGGTTATGTTAAGAGCTTCAAGGTTGAAGACGACGGTAAGCAGGGTGTTATTGAAATAACACTAAAGTATGGCCAGAACAAATCTCAGGTCATCACCGGTTTGCGCAGAGTATCTAAGCCCGGTCTGCGCATTTACTCAAATTGTGAGGATATCCCCAAGGTCATGAAGGGCCTCGGCATTGCTGTCCTCTCAACATCCAAGGGTATTATGACTGACAAGGATGCACGCAAAGCCTCTGTTGGCGGTGAAATCCTTGCGTTTATCTGGTAAGGAGGTGCTGTACAATGTCACGAATAGGCAGAATGCCGATTACTATTCCCGCAGGAGTTGATGTAACAATCAGCGGAAGCACTGTTACAGCAAAGGGCCCCAAGGGGACCCTTACCAGAACAGTGCACAGAAATATGGTCATTACAAAGGACGAAAACACAATCATTGTCGCCCGTCCGAATGACTCTAAGCTTAATAAATCGCTCCATGGCCTGACGAGAACTCTTGTATCTAATATGGTTACAGGTGTCAACCAAGGCTACTCAAAGGAGCTTGAAGTTAATGGCGTCGGCTACCGTGCCGCAAAACAGGGTAAGGAACTTGTGCTCAATGTCGGTTTTTCACATCAAGTTGTTGTTCCCGAAATCGAAGGGATAACGATTGAAGTTCCCACGCCTAACAAGGTAGTAATCTCAGGGCCCGACAAGCAGAAGGTCGGCCAGTTTGCAGCGGAAATTCGTGAGGTGCGTCCCCCCGAGCCGTATAAGGGCAAGGGAATTAAGTATGTCAACGAATACATTCGCCGCAAAGAGGGCAAGGCCGGCAAGGCCGGCAAGTAGTCTTAATTAAAGGAGTGAAAACTTATGGTTAACAGACCGGACAGCAATAAGGCCAGGCAGCAACGCCATAAGAAAGTGCGCGGCAAGGTCACCGGCACAGCTGAGTGCCCCCGCCTAAATGTATATCGTTCCTTACAGAACATCTATGCTCAGTTAATAGACGATGTAAAGGGAGAAACCCTTGTTTCTGCTTCAACTGTTGAGAGTGTTTTAGAGGAATACGGCGGAAATAAAACCGCTGCCCGCAAAGTTGGTAAACTGTTGGCAAAGCGTGCTGCTGAAAAAGACATCACAAAGGTTGTTTTTGACCGTGGCGGCTATATCTATCACGGCCGTGTGCAAGAGCTGGCCGAAGGCGCCCGTGAGGGCGGCCTCAAGTTCTAAGAAGAGGAGGAATACTTTTGGAAAAGATTGATGCTTCTGCATTGGAGCTTACCGAGCGAGTTGTTGCAATTAACCGTGTCGCAAAAACAGTTAAGGGCGGCCGCATTTTTAAGTTTGCAGCTCTTGTTGTCGTTGGTGACGGCAACGGTACTGTCGGTTTTGGTCTGGGCAAATCGGGCGAAGTCCCTGATGCAATCCGCAAGGGTATTGAGGACGCTAAGAAGAACCTTTTCAAGGTTTCACTCAAGGGTTCAACAATTCCCCATGAGGTTATCGGAAAATTCGGCGCCGGTGTTGTTCTCATGAAACCGGCTGCACCCGGTACCGGAGTTATCGCAGGCGGCCCCGTGCGTGCTGTTGTTGAAACAGTCGGCATAAAGGACATTCGGTCCAAGGCTCTGCGTTCAAACAACCCATGCAATGTTGTCAGGGCAACACTTGACGGGCTGGCACAGCTTCGCATTGTTGACGAGGTTGCAGCCATCCGCGGTAAAACAGCAAGTGATATTTTAGGATAAGGAGGGTGGACGATATGGCAGATACAATGATTCAGGTTAAGCTCGTAAGGAGCCTGATCGGCAGCAAAAAGGATCAGATTGCCACCGCCCATGCACTTGGTCTTCATAAAATAGGGGATGAAGCAATTCACCCCGACAATGCAGCGACTCAAGGCAAGGTGAGAAAATTAGCCCACCTTGTTGAGGTCAGTGAAGCCACGCAAGGAGGTGCGAATTAATGAAATTGCACGATCTTTCACCCGCGCCGGGTTCAACAAAGGAGCGCAAGCGCATAGGCAGAGGTGCCGCATCTGGTCAGGGCAAAACTGCAGGAAAAGGTCATAAGGGCCAAAAAGCAAGAGCGGGCAGAGGAATGCGCGCAGGCTTTGAAGGCGGCCAGATGCCCCTGCAGAGAAGAGTTCCCAAAAGAGGGTTTGTAAACATTTTCCGTACAGAAATGACAATAGTAAACATTGCTGCCTTGGATGAGCATTTTGCAGACGGTGCGGTTGTAAATATTGAGGCACTCATCGATGCAGGTCTGGTTAAAAAGACAATGGATGGTGTTAAGATTTTAGGCAACGGTGAACTCACTAAGAAGCTTACCGTTGAGGCCAATGCTTTTTCCGAAACTGCTAAACAGAAAATCGAGGCAGCCGGAGGAAAGGCAGAGGTGATTTGAGGTGTTACGCACTTTTGTAAATGCATGGAAAGTTCCGGATTTGCGCAAAAAGCTAATTTTTACGGCATTCATCATTTTGGTTTTCAGAATCGGTTCTGCAATTCCCGTTCCTTTTGTTGACATAATTGAAGGTGGCCTTGCAACCGGCACAGAAGGAACATTCATGGAATACCTGAGCCTGATGACAGGAAGCGCGTTTAACTACGGCACAATTTTTGCTTTGTCGATTACGCCGTATATCAATGCATCAATTATCATGCAGCTTTTGGCTGTTGCAATTCCTGCACTCGAAAGGTTGCAGAAAGAGGGCGAAGAGGGGCGCAAAAAAATTGCCGCTATTACCCGTTATGTGACGGTAGCCCTCGGTCTTTTGCAGAGTACGGCATACTATATGTATCTTCGCAACCAGGGTTTTCTTTCAACCAATGCCAACGATGCAGCCTTTACAGACGGATGGGAATTTTTCCAGGCGGCAATCATTGTCTTGAAATTTACTGCCGATACTGCACTTATCATGTGGCTCGGTGAACAGATTAACGACAAGGGTATCGGCAACGGTATTTCAATTATACTTTTTGCAGGTATCATTTCAAGAATCCCGACTCTGATTGCTCAGTTATACAGCCCCAACACTCAGGTTGGTTATCTTATGCGTCATGAGGTTTTCTATTTTCTCTCGCCGCTGGTCGGCATTATCCTTATACTCATGATTGCATATATTGTCTGGATGGACAATGCGGAAAGAAGAATCCCCGTTCAGTACGCAAAGCGTGTTGTGGGGCGTAAAATGTACGGCGGCCAGAACACACATATCCCGATTAAGGTGAATATGTCTGGCGTTATGCCAATCATTTTCGCAAGCTCAATCCTTTCACTGCCTCCCACGATTGAGATGTTTGCCAATGTCACAGAGGGTAGCAGGCTTGAAAGATTCTTCAATATTTTCACATCTGACCACTGGGCATACGCAATTATGTATTTCTTTATGATAATCGGTTTTGCATACTTCTATTCAAGCATTCAATACAATCCGATTGATATGGCAAATAATATCCGTAAAAACGGCGGTGCAATACCTGGACTTCGTCCGGACAGAACCACCTCCGATTACATTGCAAGAATATTGTCAAGAATCACCCTGCTGGGTGCGCTGACATTAAGTGTTGTTGCTCTTTTCCCGATTCTGTTTTCACAGATTACAACACTTATCCTTACAAAGGGACTTGGTTTAGCAGAAGGCATGAACATTTCACTGGGCGGTACATCAATCATAATTTTGGTCGGTGTTGCTCTTGAAACGGTCAAGCAGCTTGAAAGCCAGATGATGATGCGCCATTACAAAGGCTTCCTTGATTAAGCCAGTGCAGGGTCGGCGGGCGGCTTATTTGCTGCCCAGAGCGGAGGAATAAGCATGATAGTGCTCAAAACGAAAAGAGAGCTTACGCTCATGCGTGATGCTTGCAGGGTTTCGGCAGGGGCATTAAAGGTAGCGGGCGAGGCGGTTAAGCCGGGAGTAACTACCCTTGAAATTGACCGGATAGCATACGAGTTCATAATTGCACATGGCGCAGAGCCGGCGTTTTTGAATTACGGTGGGTTCCCTGCTACGGCGTGCATTTCCATAAACGATGAGGTCATTCATGGAATACCGAGCAAAGAGCGTGTCATAAAAGAGGGCGACCTGGTCAGCATAGACCTCGGAGCCAAACTGCACGGCTATGTCGGTGACAATGCTGCCACTTTCGCCGCGGGAAGGATAAGCCCCGAGGCGCAGCGGCTGAGCGACACCACGCGGAAGAGCCTGTATGAAGGCATCCGCGCGGCTGTTCCCGGCGGTAGAATCGGAGACATCGGTGCAGCTATTGAACGCTATTGCACGGAGAGAGGTTTTTCCGTTGTCAGGGATTATACCGGGCACGGAGTCGGAGCCGAGCTTCATGAGGATCCGAGTGTACCAAATTTCGGCACACCAGGCCGTGGTGTGCGCCTGTTACCGGGCATGACAATTGCCATTGAACCCATGATTAATCAGGGCGTTGAAGAAGTAAAGCGGTTGTCGGACGGTTGGACTGTCAAAACTCGGGACGGAAAGCTGTCAGCCCATTTTGAGCATACCGTTGCCATAACGGCTGACGGACCCAAAATTCTTACAGCTCTGTGAGGAGGACGGCAATGTTCGAAAACGGTAGTGTAGTGAAATCACTTGCCGGTAGGGATAAAGGCAGTTATTTGCTGGTAGTGGGTGCTGCTCAATACGGTGTTTTCGTTTGCGACGGCAAGGAGCGGCCGCTGGAGCGGCCAAAGCTCAAAAACCCGAAGCATCTGGAGCAGACAGGGTTCAGCCTTAATATGAAATCAGCATCAACTAATCGAGCTTTGAAAAGGGCGCTCAGATGTATCAGGGATGAGTGCTCCGGCGATACCTAAGGGAGGTTTTCTAATGTCTAAGCAGGATATGATCGAGATTGAAGGTACAGTAATCGAAGCCCTTCCAAATGCATTCTTTACGGTTGAGTTGGAGAACGGGCACAGGATATTGGCAAATATTTCAGGGAAGCTGAGGATGAATTATATCCGAATTCTTCCCGGAGATAGGGTGACAATTGAGATGTCACCATATGATCTGACCAGAGGGCGTATAATATGGCGCTCCAAATAGGTCAAAGAAGATTTAAGGAGGGTGTTCTATGAAAGTCAGACCTTCTGTCAAAAAAATTTGCGAAAAATGCAAAGTAATTAAACGCAAGGGAAAAGTAATGGTTATCTGTGAAAATCCCAAGCACAAGCAGCGTCAGGGTTAATGACGTAAACCATTTAATGGAGGTGCAACTGACAAATGGCGCGTATATCAGGTGTAGACCTGCCAAGAGATAAAAGGATTGAGATAGCACTCACCTATATTCTTGGCATAGGTCGCAAAACCGCAAGCGACATTATAGCAGCAACAGGTATTAATCCTGACACAAGAGTCAAGGATTTAAATGAGGATGAAATTGCAAAGCTGCGTGAGCACATTGACCACAACTGCAAGGTCGAGGGTGACTTGCGCCGTGAAACAGCGTTTGACATCAAAAGGCTCATTGAAATCGGCTGCTACCGCGGCGTTCGTCATCGCAAGGGGCTGCCCGTAAGAGGTCAGCGCTCAAAGACAAACGCACGCACACGCAAGGGTCCTAAGAAGACCATAGCTAACAAGAAGAAGTAAGTCAAGGAGGGATAATATGGCTACCAAGGGTTCCGCTAAAAAAGCAACTGGCACACGCAGGCGTCGTGAGCGTAAGAATATTGAGCGCGGCGCTGCCCATATACAATCCACCTTCAACAACACCATTGTCACTATCACAGATACACAGGGCAATGCGGTTTCATGGGCAAGTGCCGGTGAGATGGGCTTCAGAGGTTCCAGGAAGTCAACACCCTTTGCTGCACAGACGGCTGCCGAGACAGCTGCTAAGGCTGCAATGGAGCATGGCATGAAATATGTTGAGGTTTATGTTAAAGGCCCGGGTTCAGGGCGTGAAGCAGCAATCAGAGCATTACAGACAGCAGGCTTGGAGGTCAGCATGATTAAAGATGTTACCCCCATTCCTCACAATGGCTGCCGCCCACCAAAGAGAAGGCGTGTATAATATATTTATTGGAGGTGTAACCAAATATGGCAAGATATACCGGTGCGGTCTGTAAACTTTGCCGCCGTGAGGGCAAAAAGCTCTTCCTTAAAGGCGAGCGCTGCTATACCGGCAAATGTTCGGTCGAGCGCCGCACATATGCTCCCGGCCAGCATGGACAGGGTCGCAAAAAAACTTCCGAATACGGCTTGCAGCTTCGTGCAAAACAGCAGGCAAGACGCTATTATGGTATTCAGGAAAGTCAATTCCACAAATATTTTCTTATGGCTGAGCGCAAAGCCGGCGTAACAGGTGAAAACCTGCTCAGGATTTGCGAGAGCCGTCTTGATAATGTTGTTTATCTTTTGGGTTGGGCTAATTCCCGCGCAGAAGCAAGGCAGCTTGTCACACATGGGCATTACCAGGTTAACGGCAAGAAGGTTGACATTCCGTCATACCTTTTGAAAGCGGGAGATACCGTTTCAATTAAGAAAAAGAGCCTTGATTCTGAAAAAATCAAAGCAGTTCTTGAAACCAACGGTTCACGCCCTGTTCCGCAGTGGCTTGATATTGACCGTGAAAATTGTTCTGCAAAGGTGGTTAATTTGCCCGAACGCGAGCAGATTGCTGTTCCTGTTGAAGAACATCTCATCGTTGAGTTCTACTCCAAATAATTGCAATGAAGCGTTATTTGAATGCTTATTAATGCAGCAAAAACGCTGCAGTTTAACAAGGAGGGTTTTGTATGATTGGAATCGAAAAGCCCAGAATCGAGGCAACCGACCTTTTGGCGGATGGAACTTACGGCAAATTTATTGTGGAGCCGCTTGAGAGAGGCTTTGGCACAACTCTTGGCAATAGCCTCAGGCGTGTGCTGCTTTCTTCTTTGCCCGGCTATGCAATTACTTCCGTTAAAATCGATGGGATACTCCACGAGTTTTCTACAGTCGAAGGGGTAAAAGAGGATGTTACAGAGATTGTTTTGAACCTCAAGGATGTCATTCTGAAATTGCACGACAATGGCCCCAGAACGATATATATTGATGCCAAAGGCCCCTGTGAAGTTAC
>JAAZFZ010000002.1 GCA_012511485.1 Clostridiales bacterium
AACCAATAATGCGCACTTTTCTGGAAGTTGCAACGTCTTGAATTGCAGAATCTGCAACGGTTGTAGATGTTGATTTCGCAAAGCCGACGATCCTTCTGTCTTTCATTGCCTCCACTGCGTCTCCTGTGCTTGCGGGTACGAATTCAGGTTTTATCCCAAATGCTTCTAAAGCCTTATAATAAAGTATTTCACAAACGCTTCCTTTGAGCCCCGCACTAAATTTTTTTCCGTTCAGATCAGATAATTTTTTAACCCCGCTTTCCTCTGTAACTGCAGCAATATAGGCAAGGGGATTTGCAACGATGAGCATACGGGGTTCTTTCAGAAGCTTGCCCTCATATATGCCTGTTCCGGTTTGAGCCATATGAATATTACCGTCAGAAGCCTGACCGAACTTGAAGTCTCCTCTTTCCATACCTTTAAAATTATCACCTGTTCCGCCTGTTTCAACTACTGTTACGTGAATATCTTCAAGGGTCTTGTTAATAATCTCTGCCATTGCAACGTTCATTGGGTAGAAACCAGACGAGGCACTAGTGGAACCCCACATAAGATTCAGCTGTTCTGCATTTGCTCCTGAAGCAAAAACTAGGATAAAAAGAGAAACAACAATCAACTTCATACAATTTTTACGATTCATATACCATCCCTCTTTTCTTGATTTTTTTGCCTTCTTGTCTACGGTAAGCCCATTGAAAAAAAGAGCAGTTTTCACCTCCTTAATCCACTTATTTGTCCATCTCCGGATCATAGAATTCCCCGAATAGCTCCTCAGGTGATGGCATATCCGCAGGAATGGGATGAGAAACCCATGTGGTATTCATATAATGCTTTAAACAAATATTTTCGGAAACAATATTCCCTCCCCAGGTCCCGCAACCAAGACTGGATGTCATAGGCATGCCATTTGTTGCAGACCCTGCATTGGCTTTTGACTGTGGCTGGCGGACCATTATTCGGCTAACCGGTGCGGCCATGGCAAGACGGTGAATGTGATCATCATTGAAAGAGTAGATGCCGCAGGAATGTCCCTTTCCGCCTACCTCATAAATACCGCGCATCATATCGAGTGCGTTTTCGAATTCTCCTTCGTATTTATGCACAGCGAGGAGCGTTGTGAGTTTCTCGCTTGAGAAGAAATGCTCCTTTCCGATCCCGTTCCCAAGAACATAAATAAATTTACAATCTGCAGGTATTTCAAAACCTGCAGCCTTCGCAAGCTGCTGCGGGGCAATTGCAACTGTATCAGGAAGTCTGTGCCCTTCCTCATCCCACATTACTTTTTTTAGCTTCTCCCGTTCTTCTGCGTTAGCAAAATAGCCGCCCTCTATTTCCAGTTGTCTTAATACCTGATCAAAAATCTTATCACAAACAATGATATTTCCATCAGCAGAACATCCCGAGCCGTAGTCCGATATTTTGCTGAGCATCGTATTGTGACACGCTTCCACAACATCTGCTGTTTCGTCATAGATCATGGTTGAGTTCCCAGCACCTGATCCGTATGCAGGAGTTCCCGAACTATAAGCAGACTTCACCATGGGCCTTCCTCCTGTTGCAATTACGAGATCTGCCCTCGCCATCAATTCTTGGGTCATGGGTATTGATGGAAGAGTAATGCACTGAAGGA
>JAAZFZ010000168.1 GCA_012511485.1 Clostridiales bacterium
CAAGGAAACCGAGCTTACCCACTCAATTAAAAATGCGCTTGCTAATACACCGCCGCAGCTGCCCGAAAATGCGGTTGTCGCCTGCCAGGGTGTCAGGGGAGCATATTCGCAGATAGCCTGTCAAAGCTTCTTTGAAGAGCCGGACATTTTATATTTTAAAAACTTTCAGGGTGTTTTCAGGGCAGTCGAGAGCGGTCTGTGCAGGTACGGAATTCTACCCATTGAAAACAGCTCCTATGGCTCGGTTACTCAGGTTTATGATTTGATGAAAAAGCATAATTTCTATATTGTTGCCAGCCATAAGCTGAAAATCAACCATGTCCTTCTTGCAAAGGGAGCAAAAAGGCTCAGTGATATAAAGGAGATTTATTCCCATGAGCAGGCTATAGGTCAGTGCAGCGATTTTTTGCAGGGCTTGAGAGATACAAAAACAACGGTTGCAGAGAATACTGCAGCGGCTGCCCGTATGGTGTCGGAGTCCGACAGGGGCGATATAGCCGCAATTTCATCTGAAAACTGTGCGCAGCTTTACGGGCTCACCTGTATAAAAAGGAATATACAGAACAGCGGCAATAACTTTACAAGGTTTATCTGCATTTCAAAGGCTGCGGAGATTTACCCGAATACGGACAAAATAAGTCTGATGCTTTCCGTCCCGCACCGCCCCGGCTCGCTTTTTGAAATCATTTCCGCCTTTTCCTCTTTGAGGCTTAATCTCACAAAGCTCGAAAGCAGGCCGATTTCGGGCACGGATTTTGAATTCATGTTTTATTTTGATTTTGAAGGCTCTGTCACGGACACAAATGTTATTCGGTTGCTTGAAAGGCTCTCGGGTGAGTGTGAAAAATTTGCATTTCTTGGCAATTACAGTGAAAGCGCAGGGTAAAATATGGAATACGGACTTATTGGTGAAAAACTGAATCACAGCTTTTCGGAGCCTATTCACAAGTTGCTCGGAGGCTATGACTATGAGCTTAAATGCCTTTTACCGCAGGAGCTTCCGTCTTTTTTTGAAAAGCGGGATTTCAAAGGCCTGAATATAACAATACCATACAAAAAAACCGTTATTGAGTATTGCAAAAACCTTTCGCCCGAAGCTCAAAGGATTGGCAGCGTCAACACCATAACCGTTGAAGCTGACGGCAGCCTGACTGGGCACAACACGGACTATGCAGGTTTTCTTTATATGGCAGGCAGGGCGGGAATCTCGTTTGAGGGCAAAAAGGTTCTCATTCTCGGCACAGGCGGCACAAGCCTGACCGCAGCTGCCGCCGCACAGGACAGCGGAGCAAGAGAAATTGTAACCACTTCGAGAAAGGGCGAAGTCAATTATGAAAACATTTATCAGCACAATGACAGCAACATTATTATTAACACCACTCCAGTCGGAATGTACCCGAAAAACGGTGAACGGCTCATAGATATAAAAAAATTCTCAAACTGCTCGGGTATTATTGATGTAATATATAATCCCTTAAAAACCTCTTTG
Source organism: Clostridiales bacterium (assembly GCA_012511485.1). Classification (GTDB taxonomy): domain Bacteria; phylum Bacillota; class Clostridia; order Oscillospirales; family Acutalibacteraceae; genus JAAZFZ01. The sequence goes on from JAAZFZ010000168.1 coordinate 1,490, forward strand.
CTGCTTGAGGCGGAAATGCTTCGAATACCTTATACAAACGGGCTGCCGATGCTTGTCGCTCAGGCAAAATACGCAAACGATTTGTTCCTCGGCGCACAGACTTCGGAGGACAGGATTGAGCCTGTACTCAAGCAAATGCTCAGGAGCATGATGAACATTACATTTGTAGGTATGCCGGGCAGCGGAAAAACCACAGTCGGCAGGCTTACCGCACAGCTACTGGGCAGAAAATTTATCGATACAGACGAGCTTATTGAGCAACAAACCGAAATGACTATTGAGGAGATATTTGAGGCCTTAGGCGAGGATAATTTCAGGTCAATTGAATCCGGCATAGTTGCCCAAGCGTGCAGGGAATTGGGTGCGGTAATAGCAACGGGCGGCGGCTCAATCCTTAACCCGAAAAATACACAGGCAATCCGCCAGAACTCTTTTGTCGTTCACCTTGAAAGAGAGCTTGACTCCCTTGACACCGTGGGCAGGCCACTTTCAGCAGGTCAGGATTCACTCGGCGCATTATGGCAGCAAAGGCACATGATTTATCAAAGCATCTGCGATTATAAGCCGGAGGATGATATTCCCATAGAAATTGCACAGGAGGTAGTAAGAAGATTTAATGAAAATTCTTGTTATTAACGGGCCGAACATTAATATGCTCGGCACAAGGGAAAAGGAAATATACGGCTCCGCAACCTATAAAGATTTGATTGAATACATCTCAAGTTTTTGCAGGAAAATTTCAATTGAGGCTGAATTTTTTCAGTCAAACTGTGAGGGGGAAATAGTCACCGCAATTCAAAACGCACACGGGAAAATAGACGGCATAGTAATAAACCCTGCCGCCTATACTCATACCAGCATTGCGATTCTCGATGCTTTGAAGGCAGTTGCAATCCCTGCGGTTGAAGTTCATCTAACCGACATAGACTCCCGTGAGGAGTTCAGAAAAATATCATATGCCGGTATGGCTTGCAAAAAAAGGTATGTTGGGCTCGGCTTTGAAGGGTATAAGTATGCGGTTGAGTATCTCTGGGAGCACACCAATGA
>JAAZFZ010000169.1 GCA_012511485.1 Clostridiales bacterium
GTGTCGGTTCGGTGTTTAAATGTGTCATAGCGGCAGCCGCAATTGAGCAAGGGGGACTTGAAGGTTATGAATATATATGCAACGGCAAAACGGAGATAAACGGCACGGTTTTTAATTGTCATGAGGATAAAGGGCATGGAAAAATAAACTTAAGCAATGCAATGGCTCACTCCTGCAACACTTATTTTATAAATCTCGCTCAAAAAATAAAAAAGGCAAGGATAATAGAGGTTGCCGAAAAAATAGGTTTTGGTGAAGAATCACAGCTAGCTGCAGGAATCAATTCCGCGGCGGGTAATTTGCCTGACATAACCGAACTTGATTCTCCTGCCGCAGTTGCAAATGTTTCATTCGGTCAGGGTAGCCTGCTTGCCACTCCGTTACAAATTGCAGAAATGACCGCTTGCTTTGCAAACGGCGGCAGATTAATTAAATCGACATTGATAAAATCAATTATTGATGACAACGGCAATGTAATACAAGAAAAAACGGATGCAGCACCCGAAGTTATTCTTCCACAATCAACTGCAGACAAGGTTAAAAAGCTCCTTATTTACACAGTCGAAAGCGGCAGCGGAAGCTATGGAAGGCCTGAAAAAACAACGGCCGGAGCAAAAACAGCAACTGCACAGTCAGGAATATATTCTGAGGGTATTGAGCTTTATAACACATGGTTTACGGGCTTCTTTCCTGCAGAAAATCCGCAATATGCAGTCACGGTATTAAGGGAAAACGGAAAGTCCGGTTCTACAGACTGCGGGCCTGTTTTCAGGCAAATTGCCGATGGCATCACGCAAATGAACAACAGTAAATAAAAAAAGGGGCAGAATCAATTCTGCCCCTTTAACATTATTGAGATTACAATAATTCTTTTACACTTGCAGCAAGTCCTGCAATAGATTGAATTTCACTCGGAACGATAATCTTAGTCGCCTGCCCGTCTGCCGCCTTCTTAAATGCTTCAAGGCTCTTAATTGTCAGGTACCCTTCACCGGGGTTTGATTTATTGATAAATTCAATTGCCTGAGCTGCTGCCTTCTGAATCGAAAGGATAGCCTCAGCCTCACCTTCTGCTTCTTTGATTCTTGCCTCCTTGACAGCTTCCGCACGCAGAATAGTAGCTTGCTTTTCACCTTCAGCTGAGAGAATCTGGCTATCTTTGAGACCTTCGGCAATAAGTATCTTACTTGCCTTTTCTCCTTCTGCACGAAGGATAGCCTCACGGCGCTGACGCTCTGCCTTCATCTGCTTTTCCATAGCGTCCTGAATCTCTGCGGGAGGCATTATGTTTTTGAGTTCAACCCTGTTGACCTTTATGCCCCAAGGGTCTGTGGCTTCATCAAGAATCCCTCTCATTTCAGCATTGATGGTGTCACGGGAAGTCAGTGTATTGTCAAGCTCAAGGTCACCGATAATATTACGAAGAGTGGTTGCCGAAAGGTTCTCTATTGCCGAAAGCGGGCGCTCAACACCGTAGGTGTAAAGCTTAGGGTCAGTAATTTGAAAGAACAAAACCGTGTCAATTTGAATTGTTACATTGTCCTTCGTTATTACAGGCTGGGGCGGAAAATCCGCTACCTGTTCCTTGAGCGAAACAATTTTTGATATCCTCTCAATAAGCGGAATTTTAATGTGTAAACCTGTTTCCCATGTATTACTGTAGGCTCCGAGGCGCTCAATGACATAGTTCTTTGATTGAGGCACAATTTTAACATTTGCCGCAATAACGATAATTGCAAATAGTATTAAGCCGATAATTACATACTCCATAATTTACCTCCCAAATTAATCTATTTCTTTGATGAAACCATGAGCTTAACGCCTTCTATTTCATCAACAACCACTGGTTCGCCAACATCTATTTCAATACCATGTTTTGACCTGGCGGTCCATGTTGTTCCCTTAACCCTTACCTGACCTTTTCCTAAAGTGTTGTTGATATTTTCAATAACAATGCCCTCCATGCCAATAAACCTATCTGCATTTGTGGGTTCTATTTTTTTATTAAGTACTTTTTTGATGAAAGGGCGGGAAATAACAAGGCTAATAAAGGAAAGAGATGTAAAGATAACCCACTGCAGCCATACGGGAGCCCCACAAAGATTTGATATTAATGCCCCTAGGGAGCCGAATGCAAACCAGATTGTTACAAGCTGAACTGTTGCAGCTTCTACAACAACAAAGATAACCAAGGATGCAATCCAAAGGATTAATAAGTTGTTCATATCACACCTCCAACACTGTTTTTATAGTATAATCTTATCATGGCTAAGGTGAATTTACAAGTTAAAAACGAATTATATTATTGATAATTCTAAGATTTAACTAAAAAATATTCCCCCAATCCGGGATTAACGACTCTTTAATATGCTCCAAATTGTGAATGCTTCTTATGCACGCCTCGTTATAGAGATTATTACTTTTCTGTTTTGAGTATTCGGTCAAGCTCAACAGATTTACTTCGAGCTCGCTTAAATCCGTGTGTATTATAAGCATATGCATAATTTCGCTTGTATCTTCCCAGATTTCTTCAATTTCCTTCGTTTTTTCGGGCAAGGAACCGTTGCCGTTTACCGATATCTCTAGCGCCTGATTAAGGTTTGTTGTCAAATTGTCAACATGGTTTTTTAAAACAAAATAACAAATAAAAGAAATACTGACAGAAAAAATTAAGAGTACTGCCGCAACATATAACCGCTTCATTTCTCAGGCTTCTCCTTTTTAATAATAGTTGCTTCTCCGCTTTTATCAACAGTCATTAAAAGTATTTCCTTTATTCTCACTCTTTTATTATTTATAATTGAATTAAATTTTTCCATGCTAAGATTACATTCCTTAAAATTGTCATCAATAATTTTTCCGTCATATGCAACCACAAAGGGCATCCCCGTATCTTCAACCTTGATATTAAGAACTTCGGGAGTTGCTGGTCTTTTTTCCGGCTTGAGCATTACACTTATTTTGCCGTTTGTTTCCAATATGGCATATTCCACATCCTTAATATCAAAAAC
>JAAZFZ010000170.1 GCA_012511485.1 Clostridiales bacterium
TTAAGTCCGTTGTGATTTTCAATTTTGTTGCCGACCGCTTCGCCGCTCCAGCCGTATGAGCCGAAAACAAGTGCGGGCTTCTTTTTGTTGTTAATGGCGTCAACTCCACTGAGCAGCTTCCAGACAGGCGGCACAGCATCGGAATTAATAGTCGGCGAACCTATTGCAAAAGCGTCGGATAAATTGAGCATTTGCACAAGCGATTCCATATCATATTTGTTAATGTCAACAGCCGGAGCATCTGCCGAGGGGATAACCGAAACTATTCCCTCGCTTAAGGCTTGTGCAATTTTTGCAGTGTTACCATACGCAGAGCAATAAAATACGGGTATTTGCAAATTGACCTTCAAATCCAGCTTGCACCATTCCCTGTATTTTTCCACAGCAGATTCCAACTTACAGCCCTTTGTCAGAATGGGTCCGTGGCTGGTGCATATGGCATTAATATCGAAGCCTTCGATTTTATCCAGCCCGTTAAGGACATAGCCTTTAAACGGTGAAAAGATAGCGTCAAAATAATCCTTCAATGCAGAGTCATATTTTTCGGGATAGGCAATATTGTAGTCAAAAACATAAGGCTCACAATAATGTGCCCCCAGAAAGTCACATGAAAACAGAATCCCGCCCTTTTCGAGCCAGGTAAACATTGAGTCCGGCCAGTGAAGGAAGGGTGCGCTGATAAATTGCAGAACGCTACCGCCAAGGTCAATTGAGTCGGAATCCTTGACAGCGGTGACAGGCAGAGTGTCGTTGTTTGTAATATTTTTAAGGTATATTGAGCCGGCTCTGCTTGTTAGGATTGTTGCATTTTTGCAATAATCCATAAGTCTCGCAAGGGAACCGGAATGGTCAGGCTCACAATGGTTTAAAATAATATAATCTATGCTTTCAGGCTCACAAACCTCCCTGATGTTTGCAAGGAACACTTCAAAAAAAGCTTCGTGGCACGCTTCAATCAGGGCAGTTTTTCGGGTGCCCTTGACTATGTAAGAATTGTATGTTGTGCCGAACTCAGTTTTCATGATAACATCGAAGACTCTCATATTCGGGTTAAGGACTCCGACACTGTAAATATTATCAAAAATCTTGTAAGCGGACATTTTTTCTACTCCTGTTTACTATATTTCTTCAAACATATCTTTACCTGCAGAGCATACAGGGCAAACGAAATCTTCGGGCAAATCCTCCCATTTTGTGCCGGGCTCAATGCCGTTTTCGGGGTCGCCCAATTCCTCGTCATATTCATATCCGCAAAGCATGCATACATATTTTTTCGTTTTTTGTTTCGTCGGTCTTAAAATTTCGGCTTCCGTTTTCCACAAACCGTGAATATTGCAGTATTCATAGGCGGCAATAACCTCATCGTCATCAGTTAGAATAAAAGTGACCTCGGGAGCAGTTCCGGGTTTGAGGATTTTTCTCTGCCCGCCGTGCTTTGTCTGAAGGTAAACCCATTCAATGAAGTGCTCGGGAACCATGGGGTGTGGAACCGTGCTGATTTTTACCGTGACCTCGTTGCCTACCGTTTCGATAACCGGCAGATGTTTTTCAACCGCACCGTCGGCAGTATTTGGAATAAGCTCCTGCATTTTTTCTCCGCAACAGACAAGCGGAACGCCAGCGTTGTTTATCAGCCCGACAATATTTCCGCAATGCTTGCAGATATAAAATTTCTGTGAAAGGTTGCTCATATTATCATTCCTTTCTGATAATCAGTATTCTACTTGTGTGCAAAAACATGATATATTTTTTAATCGCAAAGCACAATAAAATGCTCCTCAACTTAAATAATACTATATCTTTCATTGGAATTCAACCAGAAAATGCAATGAAGGATGATTAATGTGAAATTGCATAAATAATTGTATAAATTGCAGATATCCACTGAAAATGAAATGACTTATGCAACATTTATATTTTATAATCGCAAATTTCCGTTTTTGTTTAGTTGAATGATTTAAAAATGAAATATTTATCATTATTATAAAAAAAACGAAAATAATTGCGAGAATGTATGTTATATGTTTACATTTTTTGGTAATTTGAGTAAAATGGAATTAAACTTACAAATCTGTATATCAAAGGTTATCTAGGAGGGGATTTTGTGAAGAGTTTGGGATATTACAACGGAAAATTCGGACCCATTGAAGAAATGATGATACCTATGAACGACAGGGTCAGCTATTTCGGCGACGGTGTTTATGACGCTACATACAGCGCAAACGGTGTTATTTACACTCTAGACGAACACATGGATAGGTTTTTTAACAGTGCAGGGTTATTAAAAATAAATATACCCTTGAGCAAGGACGAAATGAAGGGGATTCTTTATGAAATGCTCGCCAAGGTTGATTCGGACGAGAATTTTATCTACTGGCAGACAACCAGGGGCACGGGTATGCGCAGCCATGCCTTCCTTTCGAATGATATGCCCGCAAATATCTGGATAGTAATTAAGCCCGATAAGGTCAAGGACCTATCACAGAAAATCAGGCTGATAACGGCTGAGGATACAAGATTTTATCACTGCAACATAAAAACGCTCAACCTGCTGGTAAATGTTATGGCATCACAGAAAGCGACGGAAATGGGCTGCAACGAGTGTGTTTTTCACAGGGGCGACAGAGTTACTGAATGCGCTCACAGCAATATTCATATTATTAAAGACGGCGTTTTTAAAACAGCACCCACTGACCACCTAATTCTCCCCGGCATAGCAAGAGCGCATCTTATTAAAATGTGCAAAAAACACAACATTCCGGTTGACGAGGCTCCCTTTACGGTTGAGGAGTTATTTAATGCAGATGAAATCTTGATTTCAAGTGCCGGCTCCTTCTGCCTTGCCGCCTGTGAAATTGACGGCATACCCTGCGGAGGAAAAGCACCCGAAATCCTCAAAACTCTTCAGGACGGGCTTACGGAAGAATTCGAGACGGAAACGAAAAAAAGTTTAATCCAATAAGGAGAAGTAAAATGACACAGCAGGAGTTGACGCTACTCAATCTCGGGCAGAATCTTGATGATTTAAGTAATCTCGACCCCAGAGGATACGGCGTGTGCCGCATACTTTACTCCGCCGCAAAGGAGTACACGGGCGAGCGCTTGACCATGAATGCGGCAAAGCAGCTTGCCTTAACTGTAAAGGAGGGGGACTTTATATTCATCCTCACAGGCTTTGTTCTGCTGCCCTTCGGCAAGGCCGAAACGGACGGCATAATCAGCTCAATGCTACTTGCCAGAGCACTTGTCAAGGCCTTCAACGCAAAGCCTGTCATAATCTGCCCGAAAGAGAATATGGAGGCTGTCAAGAACCTTGCATACTGTATAGGTCTTCACCTTTACACCACATTAGAGGACTTAAAGAGATATCCTGTGTCGATGGCGGCTATTCCTTTCACAAAGGATGCGGAAAAAGCCCCTGCACTTGCGGATGAAATCATTGCTCTGGGCATGCCAACGGCAGTAATCAGCATTGAATGCCCGGGTGCAAACGAGAAGGGCAAATACCACAATGCAACAGGCTTGGATGTTACCGATATAGAGGCAAAAATGGATGTCCTTTTTGAAAAGCTTCAGGCGAAGGGAGTTCTGAATATAGCTATTGGCGACTTGGGCAACGAAATCGGAATGGGTACAATAGGAGAGCAGCTCAAAAGATTCATTCCTTATGCCCGTGAGGGGGCATGCCGCTGCACCTGCAAGGGCGGAATTGCCGCCAAAACAAAGGCGGATAATATTATTACCGCCACTGTTTCGGATTGGGGCTGCTACGGCATGATTGCAGCTCTGGCATATCTTAAAAGAGACCTTGATATCCTCCAGACTACCGAGCTTGAGGAAGATTTGATGAAAACAGCGGCAAAAAGTGGTATGATTGATATGTATGGCTGGCTAATCCCCGCAATTGACGGCTTTGGAATTGGAATTAATAAGTCAATAGTCAACCTAATGCGTGAATGCGTCAGCTACACAATTAAGCTTGAAAAGACCTGTGAAACATGGTTTGATAAGGTCATTGAGCTGGAGTTTTACGAAAGGGTGAAACAATGATTGATGTCAGGTTTCTTGCTGCGGGTGAATCTGCACTGATTGTAGAGCTAGGCAGTGCCATCAGCCCCGAAATAAACAGCCGGGTTATGAGCCTGTATGATGCCATTGGCAGGAGCAGGCTCAAGGGTGTCATTGAATGTGTTCCCGCCTTCTGTTCATTAATGGTGTGTTATGATTGCACGGTGATTAATTACAATTCACTCGTTGAAAGCATAAGAGAAATGCTCGGCAATTCGGATTCTTCATCAGCCGTTAAAAAAAGGGTTATTTATATTCCCGTCTGCTACGGTGATGAATTCGGCGAGGATTTGGAGGAGGTTGCAGCATATACGGGCTTGAGTGCAGACGAGGTTATCAAAAGGCACAGCGCACCCGAATACCTCATTTATATGCTTGGCTTTCTCCCGGGCTTTGCCTACCTCGGCGGAATGGATTCAAAAATAGTTACTCCACGCCTGAAAAACCCGAGGACAAAAATACCCGCTGGCTCAGTCGGCATAGGCGGCGAGCAGACGGGCATTTATCCCCTTGCGTCACCGGGAGGCTGGAGGCTTATCGGGAGAACTCCCGTCAGAACCTATGACCCGGCGAGGGAAAACCCCATCATTTATTCCGCCGGCGACTATATCCGATTTATACCCGTCGATAAAGAGGAATATTACAGCATTAAAGAGCGGGTCAAAAAAAGAGAGTATGAATGTGAAATATCGGAGGTTAATGTAAAATGAGCCTTAATATTATTTCACCGGGTTCCTTGACCACGGTTCAGGATTTGGGCAGAGTCGGTTACAGGGCTTTCGGCTTTTCACAATCCGGAGTGATGGACCAGAGAAGTGCCAAAATTGCGAATATACTCATTGGCAATGACGAGGGCGAGGCAGTCCTTGAAATGACAATGACAGGCATCAGGGCAAACTTTGATGAGGATAATATAATTGCAATAACAGGAGCCGACTTTTTGCCCAA
>JAAZFZ010000171.1 GCA_012511485.1 Clostridiales bacterium
GAGCCAGAACGCAGTCAAGTATATCCATCTGCGAATTATTACGGATACCGTAATACTTATAGCCGTATGCAGCCGCAATCTTTGACATATCGGGGAAGGTGAGGTCTCCGCTCTGCGGACCTATTCCCACAAGCGGCTCTCCAAAAAACTTTTGCTGTGTCTGCCTTATGGAATGGTAGCCCTCGTTATTTATCATAAAGATTTTTATAGGCATATTGTTCGAAATAATTGTTTGCAGCTCCTGAAGGTTCATCTGGATGCTGCCGTCGCCGGTAACAAGAATAATATCGCCCGAAGGCTCGGCGCAGTGCGCACCTATTGCGGCGGGCAGGTCATAGCCCATTGCGGCAATGGCGGAGTTAATAATGAATCGCTGCCCTTTTTTGATAATATAGGCATGGCTGCCCACAACGCAAGCCGAACCGTTGCCGACAACTGTTATTTGGTTTTCGTCAAGCCTGCGGCTAAGCTCCTTTATAAAGAAGTAAACATTCGCCTTCTCCCCAACCTCACAATGCTCCGGCAGGACAACGGGATACTTTTTCTTCCAATTGCGGCAACATTCGAGCCAGCTTTCACCTTTAAAGAGCTTTGAACCAAGCCTTAGGTCAAGCTTTTCGAGAAAATCCTTTGCGTCAGCCCATACCTTCATATCCGCATTGACCGTGTGTTTTTTCAGTTCCTCACTGTCAACATCCACAACAATTTTATATGCCGCCCTTGCCCAGGTTTGATAATTGTAGCCCACCTGCCTGATGCTCAGCCTGCTGCCGACACAGAGCAGAAGGTCACTGTTCTGCACGGCGAAATTGCCTGCCCTGTCGCCCATAATACCGCCTCTGCCCGTATAGAGTGGATGCTCGTCATAGATGCAGTCAATGCTGTTCCAGCCTGTAACAACCGGGAGATTGAGCTTTTCAACAACACTTTTGAACGCCTCAAAGCCGCCTGAAAGCCTTATACCGTTGCCGGCATAAAAAACAGGGCGTTGCGCCTTTTCTATTCTGCCTAGGATTTCGTCAATTGTTTTTTCATTCACACTCCCGGGCAAAGGCTCGCAGGTTTCGCCGTCATAGGGGTATAAATCCTGCGTATCGACATAAGCCCCCTGAATATCCAGAGGAATATCAAGCCAGCAAGGCCCGGGTCTGCCCTGCTGTGCGATTATAAGTGCCTTTTCGAGGCAGTACCTTATTTTGTTTTTATCCGTTACCATTTCACAGTATTTTGTCATACATTCAACGGCTTTTGTTATGTCAAACTCCTGGTCACCCATCGCCCTGAGATTAAGCCCCGAGCCTCTTGCCGTTGTGTCGTACCTGACCTGACCCGAAATAATCAGCATGGGAACGGAGTCGAGCCAGCCGCCGACAACTCCGGTAATCGCATTTGTTCCTCCCGGCCCTGTAGTCACACAGACAGCGGCAATTTTGTTGTGAATCCTCGCATAGCTCTCCGCAGCTATGGCGCAGGCCTGTTCATGGTGATTATAAATGCAGCGCAGCCCTTCCTGATGCCCGAAAGCGTCATTAAGGTGCATTGCGCCGCCCCCTGTCAGCATGAACATATCGGTAATGCCGTTTTTAACAAGAAATTCGGATATATAATTAGAAACCTTAACCCTCATTTTTCTTCTCCTATGCATTTTACAAGAATCCAATATTCTACCTTCCCAGAATCATAATAAATCAAAGGTTTATTTTAGTCAAGGGCATAAGAGCTTCCGAATTTGGAAAAAATTTATTATAACCCTTGATACATTGGCATAATTCTGCGATAATAAAGAATAATGACTTTTACCGGGGTGTTTGAATTGGATTACAACGAAAGGCTTGCGGACCTGCTATACGGGGATATCAAAACAGCTCCAGAGGATTATGAGCGGATGTACCCCCGGCGCAGCTTGACCGAGGGTGCCAGAGTCACAAGGTTTGCGCCGAGTCCCACGGGCTTTCTCCATATAGGAGGGCTTTTCACCGCATTTGTGAACAAGCTGACCGCTATGGCGGGCGGCGGAGTTTTTCTGCTCAGGATTGAGGATACGGATAAAAAGCGTGAAATAACGGATGGTGTTTCCGAAATAATAAAAGGCCTGCTGGATTTCGGAGTTGAAATAGATGAGGGTGTAATAGGCTTTGAAAAGGAGAAGGGCAACTACGGGCCATATCAGCAAAGCAGGCGCGGGGAAATATACCGTTGCTATGCAAAATCTCTTGTGCAAAAAGGGCTTGCATACCCCTGCTTTTGCAGTGAAAATGGGCTTGAAGAGATGCGCTCAAAGCAGGAGCAGTGCAATGTCAACAAGGGCTATTACGGCAAATGGGCAAAGTGCCGCAACCTAACCTATGAGCAGCAGGAGGCCGCCGTCAGAGCGGGCAGGCCGTTTGTTCTGCGCCTTCGCTCCGAGGGTGACGAAAACCGCAGAATAGTATTTGATGACATTATAAAGGGAAAAATAGAAATGCCCGAAAACAATATGGATATAGTGCTCCTTAAATCCGACGGGATACCGACATACCATTTCGCTCACGCAGTTGACGACCATTTGATGGGAACGACACATGTTATTCGCTCAGATGAGTGGATAGCCTCCGTGCCCATTCACATTGCGCTCTTTAAAGCCTGTGGGTTCAGAGTGCCAAAATATGCACATGTTTCGCCTATTATGAAGGAGGAGGGTGGCAGCAAACGCAAGCTCTCTAAGAGGAAGGACCCTGAGGCGGCTGTTAGCTATTTTGTCGAAAATGGCTTCCCATCTCAAAGCGTCAGGGAATACCTTTTGACACTCATAAACTCAAATTATGAGGACTGGCGCAGGGCGAACCCTAAGGCTCAACAAAGCGAGTTCCCGTTCAACCTCAAAAAGATGAGCCCGAGCGGCGCAGTTTTTGATATGCTTAAACTAACCGATGTGAGCAAAAATGTCATATCGGTTATGACTGCCGATGAGGTTTTTGAAAAAAGCCTTGCCTGGGCAAGGGAATAAGACAGTGAGCTTTTTGAACTCTTATCCTGCAACAGCGAATATGCAAAGTTAATTTTCAGCATTGACAGAGGCATTTCAAAACCCAGAAAGGATATTGCTAAATGGAGCGATGTCAGGGGTTATGTTGAGTATTTTTATGATGCTCTTTATAAGCCCGAGCATATTCTTCCCGAAAATGTCACAAAGGCAGATGCAATTATTATCCTTGAGGAGTACCTGAAGGTATTTGATGTCAATGACGATAAGGAAAACTGGTTTTCAAAAATCAAGGGGCTTTGCCTGGCTCTGGGCTACACTCCCAAGGTCAAGGAATTTAAAAACAGACCGGAAGAATTCAAAGGTCATGTCGGCGATGTGGCAACGGTAATAAGGGCGGCGATAACCTCCAGGTTCAACACGCCCGACCTTCATTCGATAATCGGGCTTCTGGGCGAAGAAAAAGTAAGGCAGAGAATCAATAACACAATAAACAGCTTCAAAGCATAGTGCGGAGGGAAAATATGGACGAAAAAGCTTCTTCTAATTTTATTCATGATATAATAGACGAGGATTTGGCAAACGGAGTTAACACAAGGGTTCAGACCCGCTTCCCGCCGGAGCCTAACGGATATCTGCACATAGGCCATGCAAAGGCTATCTGCATTGACTTTGCAACTGCCGAAAAATACGGCGGCATATGCAACCTGCGTCTTGATGACACAAACCCTACCAAGGAGGATGTGGAATATATAGATGCAATTAAGCAGGATATCAAATGGCTGGGCTTTAGCTGGAAGGATTGCTTTTATGCCTCAAGCTATTTTGACTTTCTCTATGAGTGTGCAATAACTTTGATAAATAAGGGCAAGGCTTTTGTCTGCGACCTGACGGCAGACGAAATCAGGGAATCCAGAGGTACCCTGACTGAGCCGGGGAGAAACAGCCCGTACCGTAACCGCTCGATTGAAGAAAACCTTGATTTGTTTGCCCGAATGACAAAAGGTGAATTTGAGAACGGTGCCAAGGTTCTCAGGGCAAAAATAGATATGGCATCACCTAACCTCAACATGAGAGACCCGGTTATATACAGAATTAACCATGCCTCACATCATCAGACAGGGGATAAATGGTGCATCTACCCGATGTATGATTTTGCACACCCGCTTTCGGACGCAAGGGAGGGTGTGACCTATTCGCTGTGCTCCCTAGAGTTTGAAAACCACAGGCCGCTTTATAACTGGTTTCGGGATGAAATCGGGTTCGAGGAGCCACCCAGGCAGATTGAATTTGCAAGGCTGAATGTAAACTATTGCATCACAAGTAAAAGAAAATGCCTTGACAAGGTTGAAAAGGGCATTGTCAGCGGTTGGGATGACCCCAGAATGGTCACTCTCTGCGGGATGAGAAGAAGAGGCTACCCTGCTGCGGCAGTGCGTGATTTTATAAACAGAATCGGTGTTTCAAAGGCTTACAGCGTTGTTGATTACGGCCTGCTCGAGGCGTGTGTCAGGGACTATCTTAACGAAAACGCACAAAGGGCAATGGCAGTCCTTCACCCGCTTAAGGTCATAATTGATAATTACCCCGAGGAAAAAACTGAGGAGATAGAGGTTGAAGTCAACCCCAACAAGCCTGAGATGGGCAAGAGAAAGGTCATCTTTTCAAGGGAAATATTTGTTGAAAAAGATGATTTTATGGCGGAACCCGTCAAAAAGTATTTTAGGCTTTATCCCGGCAATGAAGTCCGCCTAAAGAGTGCGTATTATATCACCTGCACAAGCTATGAAACGGACGAAAACGGGGAGGTTACCTGCCTGCACTGCACATATGACCCGCAGAGCAGGGGCGGCGACACTCCCGATGGGCGCAAGGTCAAGGGTACGCTCCACTGGGTGAGTGCGGCGGACAATGTAAAGGCACAGGTTCTGCTTTATGACAGGCTTTTCAATGTCGAAAGCCCGGCGGACGATTACGAGAAGCATTTGAACCCCAATTCACTGGTTACTTTGGACGGATGCCTGCTTGAGGGTGGGCTCAGAAA
>JAAZFZ010000172.1 GCA_012511485.1 Clostridiales bacterium
CAATAATATCCCCGCAGAGGTAAAATGTCAATATTTCTCAAGACACATCAAGGCATAAATAATAAAACGCCCATAAAAAAAATGAAGAAAAAATAATAATAAATTCTTTTATTTTTGGTAATTTATGATATACTTGTTATTATTATTCAAAGGGTGAAGAATATGAAAGAGAACAGATTATGTGTGATTACAGGGGCGTCGGGTCATGTGGGCTATGCATTACTCAAGGAGCTTGAGACTGCCGGAGAGCGGATAAGAATTGTAATCAGAACAGACAATGATATATTCAACAATGTTAAATGTGAAAAGGTCTTTGGTGATGTGTGTGACAGGCATTCGCTCGAAAAGGCATTTGATGGTGCAGATGTCGTTTTTCACCTTGCGGGGATAATTAATATCAACACAGGCAATGACAGTTTGATTTATAAAGTCAATGTTGAGGGTGTGAAAAATGTTGTTGCCGCCTGCAAAAAATGCGGAGTGCGGCGGCTTGTCTATACATCCTCGGTTGATGCCTTTGCGCCCCTGCCGAACAATGAGATTATGAGAGAGTCAGAGAGCTTTAACCCCGATATACTGGAAGGTACATATGCGAAAACAAAGGCTGCCGCAACACAATTTATCCTTGACAGTGCAGGCGACGGATTTGAAGTTGTGGTGGTACACCCCGGGGCATGCATAGGCCCATATGATTTCAAGACATCAAATATCGGCGAAATGGTCAGAATGTTCATGAGGGGCAGGTTCCCCGTGACTATGAATTTCGGTGCTTACAGCTTTGTGGATGTTCGTGATGTTGCAAAGGGAATGTATGCGGCGGCTCAAAAGGCGGCAAGCGGCGAGTGCTTCATTCTCACGGGTAAAAGCCTCAGCGTTGACGAGCTGATACAAATTATTGCAAAGAAATGCTCAATGAAAGCACCCCGCTTCGTGCTGAAAAAATGGATGGCCAACGCCGTTGCGCCGCTTGCGGAAATATACTACAAGGCGGCAAAAAAAACTCCTCTTTTCACCAGATACTCTATCCGAAAGCTGGTTTCCAACTGCAATTTTAGCTATGAAAAGGCACAAAAGGAGCTTGGGTTCAACCCCATGTCACCTGAACAATCAATCAATGATATGGTTGACTGGATAAAGAATAACGAGGTGAATTAATGAAATCGGTAAAGGACAAGGGCAAAAACATCACACAGCCACACAAAGACGAAGCATCGGCACAGGGGCTGAAAATTGACAGAAAGACTGTTATTACAATTACTGCGCTTTTGCTCGGTATTATGATGTTTGCGGGAATACTGACTCAGTTTGTACCACGTGGAGAGTATGAAAGGTATCCCGAGGGTAGTCAAAGGGCAGGAGAAATAATCTGTGACATTAAAAACGGCGTGGAGCCGAATTATGTGACAAATAATGACTACAAAATGCCTATATGGAAGGTTTTTACTTCGGTTTTTGAGGTTTTCGGCTCCGACTCTGCGGTAATGGGTATTGCGATAATATGCTTTATTGTCCTTATCGGTGGAACTTTTCTTGTTTTGGACAGGAGCGGTGTCCTAAAATACATAATGTCGACAATTGTTAAAAAGTATTCGGATAAAAAATATAAGCTCCTTGCAGTGATGGTGCTTGCGTGTATGGCTTTAAGCTCCGTGTGCGGAGTGCTTGAGGAGAGCATTACGCTCGTTCCGCTGGCAGTGGCGATTTCACTGGCGCTCGGCTGGGATTCGCTCGTAGGGCTCGGCTTCAGTCTTGTTTCCATTGCCTTTGGTTATTCTGCCGCAACCTTTAACCCCTTCAATGTTGGCATTGTGCAGTCAATGGCAGGGCTTAGGATGTTCTCAGGCCTCGGCTACAGATTGGTCGTTTTTGCAGTGGTATATACTATTCTGACACTGTTTTTGATTCGATATGCCAAAAAAATAGAGAAGAACCCAAAGAAATCCATTGTTTACCAAACAGACCTCTACCTGCGTGAAAAATACAGCGGAGTAGATGAGGGCATTTTGCTCAATCCCTCTCTGAAAAAGGCTTCGATAACCTTTGTCGGCTGTGTTGCGGGAGTGCTTGTGTGCGCCGCACTGAGCTTTGGTCTTCAGATGATTGATTCAATCCCCGACAGCATTAAAACCTATATCGGCTACCTGCCAATGGTCGGCATGGCGGTGCTGTTCACTGTCGGCGGTCTTCGTGCAGGCAGCATTGCAGGCATAAAGAGCAAAAAGATATTCGGCGGATTTGCTGACGGAGTCAAGGCAATTTCTCCTGTGGTACCCATTATTATTATTGTTATGAGCATCACCTTCATCCTGCAGGAGGGCAAAATCATTGACACCATTCTGCACTATTTATATGAGGGGCTAAAGGGCTTTTCACCGTCAAGCACATTGCTGCTCTTTTTCCTGTTTATTATCATACTTGAATTTTTTATCGGGAGTGGAACCGCAAAAGCATTTCTTGTCATGCCCCTTGTGCTGCCGCTTGCCGATATGCTCTTGGTCACAAGGCAGTCGATTGCGCTGTCGTTTTCATTGGCGGACGGATTTTGCAACATATTCTACCCTACAAGCGGTGTCCTGATACTGGCGATATGCATTGTAAATGTATCATACGGCAAATTTATGCGCTGGATGTGGAAGCTCTTTGCCGCCGAATTTTTCTTTGCAGCCCTTATTCTTCTTGGCGCGGTTGCAATCGGGTACAAATAAAATAATACGGTTAGTTCAAATGCTCCGTTCATTATCCATATGAGCGGGGTATATTTTTTTAACAATTGCAGAATATACAAACTAAATGGATAAAAATACTCTTATTTACCTGATTTTTTAATCAATTCGGCATTTACTTTAAATGCAATAAGTGTTATTATTATCTGTGGTCTATACTATTTATATGTTTTCAATATAAGGAGGAACCATTCAATGGCAAGGAAAACCAAAACAATGAAAGGCAACGCTGCTGCCGCATATGTTTCATATGCATTCACAGAGGTTGCCGCAATTTATCCCATCACTCCTTCTTCCGATATGGCGGAGGAAACCGACCAGATGTCGGCATTGGGCGAGAAAAACATTTTCGGGCAGACTGTTAAGGTTGCTGAAATGCAGTCAGAGGCAGGTGCAGCGGGTGCCGTTCACGGTTCTCTTGCCGCAGGTGCTTTGACTACCACATACACGGCTTCTCAGGGCTTGCTGCTCATGATTCCGAATATGTATAAAATTGCGGGTGAGTTGCTCCCGAATGTAATAAATGTTGCAGCCAGCTGCGTTGCAAGCCATGCTCTGAACATCTTCGGCGACCATTCGGATGTTTATGCCTGCAGGCAGACAGGCTATGCCATGCTCTGCTCCGGCAATGTTCAGGAGGTCATGGATCTCGGAGCGGTTGCTCATCTTTCAACAATCAAGAGCCGTGTACCCTTCCTCCATTTCTTTGATGGATTCCGTACCTCTCATGAAATTCAGAAAATTGAGTGCTGGGACTATAAAGACCTTGCAGAAATGGTTGACATGGACGCAGTCGAGAGCTTCCGCAGGCGTGCGCTTAATCCCGAGCATCCGGTTCTGCGCGGTTCGGCTCAGAACGGCGATATTTTCTTCCAAAACCGTGAAGCCTGCAACAGGTATTATTCAGAGGTTATCGGTCATACCGAGGAATACATGAATAAGGTCAATGCAAAGATAGGCACTGATTATAAGCTGTTTAACTACTACGGCGCACCCGATGCCGATAAGGTCATTATCGCCATGGGTTCAGTTTGCGATACAATTGAAGAAACAATCGATTACCTCAATGCAAGGGGCGAAAAGCTCGGCCTTATCAAGGTTCGCCTTTACAGACCATTCTCCGCACAGCACCTTATTGCCGCACTGCCCGACACGGTTAAAAAGATTTCCGTGCTTGACAGAACAAAGGAGCCCGGCTCACTTGGCGAGCCTCTTTACC
Organism: Clostridiales bacterium; assembly: GCA_012511485.1. Taxonomy (GTDB): domain Bacteria; phylum Bacillota; class Clostridia; order Oscillospirales; family Acutalibacteraceae; genus JAAZFZ01. Next base: position 3,943 of record JAAZFZ010000172.1, read on the forward strand.
TTGATGTCATTGCTGCGCTTCGCAATTCAAAATTTGAGAATGTTCCGATATATGGCGGCCGTTACGGTCTCGGCTCTAAGGACACTAATCCTGCAGGTATAGTTGCAGTTTACCGCAACCTTGATGCAGCAGCTCCTAAGAACAACTTCACAGTCGGCATTGAGGACGATGTCACACATCTTTCACTCCCGATAGTTGAAAAGCCCAACACAACACCGGTAGGTACACACTCCTGCAAATTCTGGGGGCTGGGTGCTGACGGCACAGTCGGTGCCAACCAAAACTCAATCAAGATTATCGGCGACAATACCGATATGTATGCTCAGGGCTATTTTGCATATGACTCTAAGAAGTCGGGCGGTGTCACAATCTCTCACCTTCGCTTTGGCAAACAGCCTATCAAGTCAACCTATTATATCAATCAGGCTGATTTTGTTGCATGCCACAATCCGTCTTATGTTGACAAATATGACATGGTTCAGGATATTAAGCCGGGCGGCACCTTCCTGCTAAACTGCCAGTGGTCCGCACAAGAGCTTGGCGAAAAGCTCCCCGCTTCCATGAAGCGCTACATCGCACAGAACAATATTAACTTCTATACAATCGACGCTATAAATATTGCTAAAGAAATCGGCTTGGGCGGAAGGGTAAACACAATCCTTCAGTCTGCATTCTTTAAGCTCACGGGCATTATCCCGAGCGATAAGGTTATTGACCTTATGAAGGATGCCGCAACCCGCTCCTTTGCCAAAAAGGGCGAGAAAATTGTTGCAATGAACCATTCGGCTATTGACAGCGGCTTTAACAGCGTTGTCAAGGTTGATGTTCCTGCCGACTGGGCAAATGCTCAGGACGAGGAGAGGGAAACTGTTGTCAACACCGACCGTGAGGTTATGAAGAATTTCGTCAAGAATGTTCTTAACCCCGTGAGCGCCCAGAAGGGTGATTTGCTCCCCGTTTCAGTATTTGCTGATTCTGCCGACGGCACTCTGCCTCAGGGCTCCGCAGCGTTTGAGAAGAGAGGCACGGCAGTCGATGTTCCCAAGTGGATTCCGGAAAACTGCATTCAATGCAACTCCTGCTCATATGTCTGTCCGCACGCTGTTATCCGTCCGGTAGCATTATCCGAGGATGACATGAAGGCAGCTCCCGAAGGCATGAAGACAAAGCCAATGACAGGAATTCCCGGCCTCCAGTTTGCCATCACTGTTTCCATTATGGATTGCACGGGCTGCGGCTCATGCGCAAATGTTTGCCCCGGCAGGAAGGGCAACAAGGCACTTGTTATGGAGCCTATTGCAACTCAAAAGGACGAGCAGGCAGTGTTCGATTTCGGCTACTCGCATGAAGAGAAGCCCGAGGTTTTTGAAAAGTTTAAGGTTTCAACCGTCAAAGGTAGCCAGTTCAAGACTCCTTTGCATGAGTTCTCCGGTGCCTGCGCAGGCTGCGGTGAAACACCCTATGCAAAGCTTGCAACTCAGCTTTTCGGCGATAGAATGTATATAGCCAACGCCACAGGCTGCTCCTCAATCTGGGGTGGCAGCGCACCGAGCACGCCTTACACAGTCAACAAGCAAGGCAGGGGTCCGGCATGGGCTAACTCCCTGTTTGAGGATAATGCAGAGTACGGCTTCGGAATGTACCTTGCCAATAAGCAGATTCGTGAGCGTCTTGCAAATAGCGTTGAGGTTCTCTCAGAATGCCCCGTCGGCGATGTTGCCGCTGCCGCTAAGGCATGGTTTGAAACCTATGAAAACGGCACAGAGAACGGCAAGGCTTCAAGAGCTCTTATTGCTGCAATAGCAGATGCAAAATTTGAGAATGACGGCTGCAAGGCTGCCGCTGAGGAAATCCTCAAGGATGCGGATTTCCTTGCAAAGAAATCCTACTGGATTTTTGGCGGCGACGGCTGGGCATATGATATCGGCTTTGGGGGCCTTGACCATGTTTTGGCTCAGAACGAGGATGTCAATGTTCTGGTATTCGACACTGAGGTCTATTCAAACACAGGCGGTCAGGCGTCCAAATCAACTCCTGCGGGCGCAGTTGCGAAATTCGCCGCTGCCGGCAAGACTGTCAAGAAGAAGGACCTTGCACAGATTGCCATGAGCTACGGTTATGTCTATGTTGCCCAGATATCAATGGGTGCCGATTATAACCAGTGCATCAAGGCGTTTACAGAGGCTGAGAGCTATAACGGCCCGTCAATCATTATTGCGTATGCTCCATGCATCAACCACGGCATAAAGGGCGGCATGGGTATCAGCATGACTGAGGAGAAGCTTGCAGTTGCGTCCGGTTACTGGCATAACTTCCGCTTCGACCCAAGGCTTGCAGAGGAAGGCAAGAATCCGTTTATGCTTGACAGTAAGGAGCCTTCAAAGAGCTACCGTGACTTCATACTCAACGAGGTGCGTTACAGCTCACTGCTCCGTGCGTTCCCCGACAGGGCCGAGGAGCTCTATGCAAAATCCGAGAGCGATGCGAAGGCTAAATACGACCACCTTCTCAAGCTCAAGGCAATGTACGACTAATAATCTGAGTCCCTGCGGCGTAAGCCGCGGGGGCTTTTGAATAACTGATAAAAACAGGCATAAAATATCGAGGGGTTCCTATATGAAAAAAATATGTCTATTTGATTCAAAACCATACGATAAGATTTATTTTGAAAAATATAAGGATGAATACGGTTTTGAGTTTGAATATTTTGAGACCAAGCTCAGGCCGCAGACTGCTGTGCTCGCCCGTGGCTTTGACGCAGCCGTTGCCTTCGTCAATGATGAAGTTGGAAGGGACACGATAAACAGGCTCTTTGAAAATAATATCAGAATTCTGGCAATGCGCTGTGCAGGCTATAACAATGTTGATGTTGCCGCGGCAAAGGATAAAATCAGACTTGTGCGTGTGCCGAATTATTCCCCCTATGCTGTTGCCGAACACACCATGGCGATTCTGCTGACTTTGGTGAGAAAAACAAACAAGGCGTATATTCGAACAAGGGAATATAACTTCAGCCTCAACGGGCTCATGGGCTTCGTTTTACACGGCAAAACAGTCGGAGTTGTCGGTACAGGCAAAATCGGCAGCGTTTTTTTGGATATTTGCAAGGGCTTTGGTATGGAGGTCTGCGCATATGATATGTACCCTTCAAGAAAGGATGTTGAGTATTTATCCTTTGAGGAGCTGTGTCGCCGCTCAGACATTATTTCACTTCATTGCCCACTGACAAGCGAAACCAAGCATATGATAAATAATAAGACAATAGATTTGATGAAGGATGGCGTTTATATCTTAAACACCTCAAGGGGCGCACTTATTGACAGTGAGGATTTGGTTGAAGCCATAAAAAGCGAAAAGATTGGCGGTGCGGCACTCGATGTCTATGAGGAGGAAAGTGAGTTCTTCTATGAGGATAAGTCGGCAACAATTATTCAGGACGATACTCTTGCAAGGCTCATTACAATGCCCAATGTGCTTGTCACATCTCACCAGGCATTCCTTACAAGAGAGGCATTGAGAGAAATTGCACACACTACCTGTGAAAACCTCAAGGAGTTTTTTGAGGGCAGAGAGCTTAAAAATGAGATTGCAGCTTCAAAAAGTTAATAATCGCCTGAAAATTTCATGAATTGTTAACAAACCCAATTTGTAGTATGTTTTTTATTGACAGCAACGATATCTTGTGATAGACTGAGGGTAGATATAAATATTATTTTTCTTTGTCTTCCAAAGTCCGCTTTTTTGGACAGTAAATGACAAATTTATCGAACATTTGTATTGACAAATCATTTTCATGTGCTATAATAAAGATGTAAAGAACAAATGTTTTGCAATTTCGTTTCATTTTAGTTCAAAGATAAAGGAGGGGTTGTTAATGTCTGGTGCTTTCATATTAAAAACTGTTTTAGAAATTGCCGCAGTCATTTTAATTGTCGTCGGTTTCATTTATGAAGAAAAGGTTATAGCTTTTGAGAATAAGGTAGTTCGCCTTGTGGCTTATCTTATCAGGAGGCGCCGCAGGAGGAAGATGGCGGCACTCAGGCTTGAGCAGCAAAGGCTCCAGCAGCGCAGGCTGCGTCATCAGCGTGCGGCTCAGAACAACAACTGCTCAGGTAATAACAGGCCGGTCAAAAAAACACCAAAAAGAGTTGCATAATTTTCAGGCAGCAGTTTTTAAAACTGCTGCCTTTCACTTTTGCCGATTTTTGTGCAGGAGAGCAAAACAGCCTCAAATTGTTGACTTTCAGCACCTTTGCTCTTATAAATGAGTTAAGACTTTTGAAAGGAATTGGCGGCATTGGCAGCGTGTTTTATTGTAAGCCTTGCGGTGAACCATACTCTTTCGTGAACTGCGATATGCCTTTTGATAGCAAATATTTAAAAGGAAGCGGTGGATAAAACCCCGCTTCCTTTGTTTTTTCATTTTAGTTTTCGTTTTCCATCTTTTCTATCAGACTTGTGCCCGTTTGAATAAAATTCTCAATATCCATATCAGGATTTGCAAGTAGATTTTGTATATTGAGCCCGTCGGAGGTCATGAGAATGAGCCAGGTCAAGAATTCGGCAGACATTGCGCTTGTTCTTTCGGAGATTTTTTTTGCGATAAGCTCCTGAAATTCCGAATATCTTTTAATCAACCTTATTCTGATTTCCTCATTACCCCCAATTGCGCTGTAAAAAAGATGTATTCGCATCTGTGCCGTGGCAATATTGCGCTCCACAACATATCTGACAAGGCGGTGAAGGGAGGTATCCTTGTTTTCGTCCTCTGTCCAGTCAATGAGATTTTGCCACTGCTCCTGAAGGTATTTATCCATTATATCAAAAAG
>JAAZFZ010000173.1 GCA_012511485.1 Clostridiales bacterium
AGTTAAAGCAGGGGTTTAAGCCCCTGCTCTTTTCTTTTGCCTGTAACAAACTTTTAAAAATCTTCATCTTTTTTCTGTAACTAATTTGTTACTAATTGCAGTGATTTCAGAGCATTAAATTCCAATTTGTCAAAATAATTTTAAATAAGAATAAACCCCACAAGCCATATATATCAAGGCTTGTGGGGTTTTGTTGTTGGTCCGAGTGGCGAGACTTGAACTCACGGCCTCTTGACCCCCAGTCAAGCGCGCTACCAGCTGCGCCACACCCGGTTAACATCCGATATAATATCATATACCTATTTATTTTGCAAGTATTTTGCAAGACTTTTTTTACATTTCTTCTAATCTTATTTTTTTAGTTTTTCTTCAAATCTTATTGACAATTGAGCCTTTAGGCTCTATATTTGTAATACTGGTTTATGAACTGATACGAGTGATTTCGCCATGAGAGGGGATGCATAATTGGAAGACAACATCATAATTGATTTAAAAAATATATCGGTCAGCTTTGATGGTCAAACCATTCTCAACAACCTCAGCCTTTACATTAGGGATAAAGAGTTTATTACCTTTCTCGGCCCCTCCGGCTGTGGCAAGACAACAACCTTGAGAATCATTGCGGGATTCCTTGAGCCTGACAGCGGCGAGATCATTTTTGAGGGCAAAAAAATGAATGGTGTACCTCCTCACAAGAGGCAGGTTAACACCATTTTTCAGCGTTATGCACTTTTCCCGCACCTTAATGTATATGAAAATATTGCTTTCGGGCTAAGGCTTAAAAAGGCAAGGCCCGATGAAATAAAGCAAACGGTTGATGAAATGCTTGAGCTTGTTAACCTCAAGGGCTTTGAAAAGAGGAATGTCAACTCACTCTCAGGTGGGCAGCAGCAAAGAGTTGCCATTGCAAGAGCGCTTGCGGTAAAGCCCAGAGTTTTACTGCTTGACGAACCTCTAGGTGCGCTGGATTTGAAGCTGCGTAAGGATATGCAGGTTGAGCTTAAAAAAATTCAGCAGGCAATGGGCATAACATTTATATATGTGACGCATGACCAGGAGGAAGCACTTTCAATGTCCGACACCATTGTTGTTATGGATAATGGTGTTATCCAGCAAATCGGTACGCCGACGGGAATATATAACGAGCCTAAAAATGCCTTTGTTGCGGATTTTATCGGCGAGAGCAATATCCTTGACGGCATCATGCGCTCTGATTTTAATGTTGAGTTCGCAGGCATACGCTTCAAGTGCGTTGACAAGGGCTTCGCAAGAAACGAGCTTGTCGATGTTGTTATTCGCCCTGAGGATGTTGATGTTGTGCCTTTGGAGCAGGCAATGCTCAAGGGCGAGGTGACAAGCGTCACCTTTAAGGGCGTTCATTATGAAATTATTGTTGATATCAAGGGCTTCAAATGGATGATTCAGTCAACCGACTTCCAGGAGGTTGGTGATACGATAGGAATATTCATAAAGCCCGAAGAAATACAGATTATGAAAAAATCCCAATATTCGGGTAAGTTCGGCGATTACAGCTCTTTCAGCGAGGAGTTTGACGAGCTTTCGCAGTTGGGTGAAAGCGAGGAGGGGGCGGAATGAACACATCCTCAAGAGCTTCGGGTTTAATAAATGCACCGTACACCGCATGGGCTATGATTTTTATCATAGCTCCCCTTGGCATGGTTGCATATTTTGCCTTTACCGACAGAGCGGGAAATTTCACAATCGCAAATATTCTTTCTCTGAACAATTATCTCGAAGCTTTTCTGCGTTCTATTTTGTTTGCTCTTATTGCAACAATTATTTGCCTGCTTATAGCCTATCCCCTTGCATATATTCTATCAAAATCAAAAGCTAATCTGCAGCGTAATGTAATACTATTAATAATGATTCCGATGTGGATGAACTTCCTGATAAGGACATATTCCTGGATTACTATTCTATCAAACAACGGGATAATTAATAGTATTCTGTCATATTTCGGTGTCGGACCGTTAAGGATGATTAACACCTCGGGCGCTGTAATACTGGGCATGGTGTATAATTTTTTGCCTTATATGATTTTGCCAATCTATTCAATTATGTCAAGGCTTGACAATAATCTTGTTGAGGCTGCGTCAGACCTCGGAGCGAGCTCCTCACAGGTGCTGAGAAAAGTGATTTTTCCGCTTAGCCTTCCGGGAGTGATTTCGGGCATAACAATGGTTTTTGTTCCCTCTGTGAGCACCTTCTATATCAGCCAAAAGCTCGGCGGCGGCAAAATGCTCCTTATCGGTGACTTGATAGAAATTCAATTCCAGTCAGCCTATAATTATAACCTCGGAGCGTCACTCTCTCTGGTGCTTATGGTTCTCATTATTATCTGCATGGCGGTCATGAATAAGTTTGCCTATGATGAGGGGGAACTGATAATATGAAAATTCACTCAAAAATCTATATGGCTCTTATTATGCTTTTCCTTTATGCGCCCATTATTGTCATGGTTGTATTCTCATTCAATTCTTCAAACAGCACGGGAGTAATGGTGGGCTTTTCAATCAAATGGTACGGCGAGCTTTTTAACAGCAGCTCTATTTTGAATGCATTGAAGAACACTATTGTTTTGGCACTGTGCTCCTCTGTGATTTCGGTTATTATCGGAACATTGGCAGCGGTAGGCATATTCATGCTCAAGCGAAAATGGCTTAAATCCTCTATTTTAACGGTAACGAATATCCCGATGATGAACCCCGACATTGTGACGGGCGTTTCAATGATGCTTTTATTCGTTTTTGTCGGTCAGATGTTAGGTATGCGGGAGGTTTTGGGCTTTGGCACACTTCTTATTGCCCATATTACCTTTAACCTGCCCTATGTTATCCTCTCCGTTTTGCCTAAGCTTCGCCAGACAGACCCTCATTTATCGGAAGCGGCTCAGGATTTGGGATGCACTCCTTTTAAGGCTTTTTTCAAGGTGGTTCTACCCACAATCACAACAGGTATCGTAACGGGCTTTATTATGGCGTTCACTCTTTCACTTGACGATTTTATTATAAGTTATTTTACAAGCGGGCCGGAATATCAGACTCTGCCGATTCTTATTTTCTCCATGACAAAGAGGAGGGTGACGCCTGATATCTATGCCCTGTCGTCTCTTATATTTGTTGTGATACTTGTTTTGCTTTTGATTATGAATATAACGCAATCACGAGCCGAAAATAAAAGTAAAAAATTAAGAACAAAGGAGGGTTATTGATGAGAAAGATTGTTTCTTCACTGCTGGCTTTTGCGCTGCTCCTGAGTGTCATCTTTGCATTCGGCTGCAAGGGCGCTGATTCCGGCAGCATGATTGAGGGGCTTGACACTTCAAAGCTCATCGGAGAATACACAAAGGAGCTTGCAGGCGCAAAGCTGAATGTTTTTAACTGGGGCGAGTATATTTCGGACGGCTCCGAGGGTAGCCTTGATGTAAATGCCGCATTTGAAAAGCTGACAGGCATTGATGTCAATTATTCAAACTATGATACAAATGAAGCGCTTTACACCAAGCTCAGCGGTGGCGGCGCAAGCTATGATATTATCGTACCTTCTGATTACATGATTGAGCGCCTTATCAATGAGGGAATGGTTCAAAAGCCGGATTTGAGTAAAATTCCTAACTATAAATATATTCCGGAAGAGTTCAAAAACCTTTATTTTGATAAGAATAACGAGTATTCAATACCCTACACAAACGGAATGGTGGGGCTGATCTACAATAAAACAATGGTAGAGGAAGCACCAAAAAGCTGGAGCAGCTTATGGGACAGCAAATATTCCGGCAAAATCCTCATGTTTAATAACTCAAGAGATTCATTCGGCATAGCACTATATTTACTGGGTATTGATGTCAACACGGCAAGCCAGGCACAATGGGAAGCATGCGCCGAAAAGCTCAAGGAGCAAAAGCAGTATCTTCAGCGCTATGTCATGGATGAGGTTTTTGATTTGATGGAGAGCGGCGAAGCAGCTCTTGCACCATATTATGCAGGCGACTGTATCTCGATGATTGAGAACAATCCCGACCTGGCTCTTGTTTATCCGAACGAGGGCACAAATATTTTTGTTGATTCGTTCTGCATTCCTAAAAGCACACAGAATGTCGAGGCTGCATTGCTGTATATAAACTTTATGCTTGAGCCCGAGATAGCCCTTGCCAATGCTGAATTCATCTGCTATGCCTGCCCGCATACTGCCGTTCTTGCCGACGAAAGATATTCGCTCAGGGATAACGAGGCTCTTTATCCAAAGAAAAAAGTCAAGGCAGAGTATTTTCACAACCTTGACCGGGATACACTGGATTTGCTTGCAAGGCTTTGGGAAGATGTTAAGCTTTACTGATTAATCAGAAAAAAATTAAAAACTGTTCAAAACTGCCTTTTATTATGGTATTATTTCCATATCGGGGCGGTTTTCAGTTTTGAACAGGAGGAATGGAAATGGTTATTCGCACACTTATGCCGGAAGAGCTTGAAAAACATTGCCATGTTTCATCAATGGCCTTTATCTGGTCGGTTGACCTTGAAAAAGAGGAGTTCCCCCAAAACCCCATTCTGGGTGCATTCGATGACAATAACAATATCCGGGCGGAGCTGGAATACTACCTGCATGAAGCCTTTTTCTGCAAAAAAGCTCTCCCTGCCGTGGGCATAGGCGGAGTAGGCACCCTGCCGGAATTCAGGAGAAGGGGCGCCGTGCGGGCATTATTTGAGGAAATGGAAAGACTTTCAGAAGCTAATGGATGGGTACTAGGCTTTTTGTATCCGTTTTCTTATAATTATTACAGAAAGTTCGGCTATGAGGCCGTAACTAAAAAAGTATCACTCAATGTCAATGCCAAAGCACTGGAGACCATACCGAGAAGCACAGGTTCGTCAACAATGTACACTGGTAAGAACCCGCAGGAGCTCTCTGACCTCTACAATAAAATTGCGCAGAGCACAAACCTGATGTTCAAAAGAAACGATGATAAAAACTTTTCGTCAAAGCCGCTTAAAAATAGGTTCTATACATATATATGGCACTATGAAAACGGAGAGGCGGGAGCTATTGTTACCTATTCTCTCGACAGAGATAAAAAGACGCTCGATATTCAGGAGCTTTTCTTTCTTGACAAAACGGCTCTTCTGGGCATTCTGGACTTTTTAAGAGGGTATGACGGGCAGGCACAGTTTTTTAACTTTCAAAATCTCCCTGCCGACTCTCCCCTGCTGAATGTTTTAAATGAGTATAATCTCGGCACAATGAATATCTCCTATGCGGCGGCAGCAAGAATATATGACCTTCAAGAGCTGCTCCGTCAAAACGAATACCCGCAGGAGCACGGGCATTTCAAGCTCCTTTCGCTCGATTTATTTAAAAAGAACGCAGGAGTTTTTGAGGTAGAATATCAAAACGGCACTGCTCAGGTGACAAGGAAGAGTGGCGGCGATTATGACATTTCGGTGACTGCCCCTGCAGCTGCAAAGCTCCTGCTTTCGGGTGAAGGATTCAGTGCGGAGAGTGCGGCTTATCTCAGCGGAGTTGAATTAAAAAACAACGCCGCAGACTTTTTTAAGGTATTTCCGCAGCGTGCAACATTCTTATGTGATGGATTTTGATGCTTCATAATAATTTATCCGGTATAAATGATAATTGCCTACACTTAGATGTTCATCTTGCAAAATAAAACCCGGCGGCACATTGCGTGCCGCCGATAGTTTTATCTGTTCCCATACATCTTTTCGTAGTAATTCTTATAGTCGCCGCTGATGATATCCTCCCACCAGCTGCGGTTGTTGAGATACCAGTCAATTGTCTTTTTTATCCCGTCCTCAAACCCAGTCTGGTGTGACCAGCCCAGTTCGTTATTAATTTTTGTCGGGTCAATCGCATATCTCAGGTCATGCCCTGCCCTGTCCTTAACATAGGTAATAAGGCTTTCGGGCTTGCCTAAATGCGCCAGAATCGCTTTGACGACCTCAATATTGGTCCTTTCATTGTGCCCGCCGACATTGTAGACCTCGCCCACCCTGCCATTATGAATTATCAGGTCGATTGCCGAGCAATGGTCCTCAACATAGAGCCAGTCACGGACATTTAGCCCCTTACCGTAAACGGGGAGGCTTTCGTCCGCCAGCGCTCTTGATATAATGAGAGGGATGAGCTTTTCCGGGAAGTGATATGGCCCGTAATTGTTCGAGCACCTTGAAATGGTGACGGGCAGTCCGAAGGTTCTGTAATAAGCGAGCACAAGCAAATCGGCCGATGCCTTTGATGCCGAATACGGGCTTGAGGTGTGAATGGGAGTTTCTTCAGTGAAAAACAAATCCGCCCTCTCAAGCGGAAGGTCGCCGTAGACCTCATCTGTCGAAACCTGATGGTACCTTTTCACATCATATTTGCGGCAGGCGTCCATTAAAACCTGAGTGCCGATTATATTTGTCTGAAGAAAAACGGATGGGTTTTCAATTGAGCGGTCAACATGGCTCTCCGCCGCAAAATTGACAACAACATCAAACTTCTCTGTTTCAAACAGGCTGAAAACCGTTTCCCTGTCAGATATATCGCCTTTTATAAAACAAAAATTGTTCTTTTTTAAAGCCTTGTCCAATGTTTTTAGGTTGCCCGCATATGTGAGCAAATCAAGGCACACAAGCTCATAGTCGGGGTATCTGTCCTGGATGTAATAAATGAAGTTGCTGCCGATAAACCCTGCCCCGCCAGTTATCAATAATTTCAAGAATCTCAACTCCATGGCATTATTTTCTGCTGCTGATATTCTATCACTCACATTTTTTTCTGTCAAGGAATCTACAGAAGCTTGTACTGAAATTTAAAAAAAGGTATTGATTTTAGGCGTACCTTAATATTTAATTATGAAGCCAAATGTGCCGGTGTGATGGAATTGGCAGACGTGATGGACTAAAAATCCACTTCGTGAATTATTGTCCGGTGCTTGAAAACCCATTCTGTATTCGGCTTTGACAAGTTAATATTTCAAATCGTTTTTAATTTACCTCCTGCATTTACCTCCAACCTCCAAGTTATCGATAAATGCAAGGTAATTGAAATAGATTTGCCGGTGTGATGGAA
>JAAZFZ010000174.1 GCA_012511485.1 Clostridiales bacterium
GTCTATGATATCCTCTCTTCCGCTTGCGGGAGTGAGCATTTTAAGGCAACTCATATTTTCGCTGCCGAAGCCTTTTGGTGCAACGGTTATATGAACGCCCTCACCTTTGACTATCAGCTGATGAATAACAGCGGGTGTATTATCGCCTGTATTAAATCTTCTTAGAGGGTCTCCAACAATTGAACAGCGAAGATAGCCCTCCTTATATCCCCTACTGACACCATTATTTATAGCCTCTGCAAGTTCCCCGCCGAAAAAATGTACATCCTGACCGATTTCGATAAATATAACAGCCATGCCGGTATCCTGGCAAATAGGAATGTCGAGCTCTCTTGCAGCCTCGAGGTTCCTCTCAAGGGTACTGAGGATTGAGCAGGCGGTTTTGTTCGTTTCACTCTTATGCGCACAGGCAATGCAATTCTCTAAATCAGCGGGTAATACCTTGTTTGCGCTAATGCACAGGTCACGCACTGCCTGCTCAACTACTTTAACATCAATTTCTCGCATGGATGCACCCCAATTCATTATTATAATAAAGCAGGCATAGTGAAAACCACCAGCCCGCTTTCATTTTTATTAATTATTCTTACTTATTACCTTCCGCCGCGCCTTGAATAACCGCCGCTGCGTTTTGACTCGGACGAACGCTTTAAATCAGTAATCTTTTCATCACTGATTTGTTTAAAGCGAGCCATCATATCTTCAAATGTCTGATTCTCAGCAGATGGGGCAGCTTTTGTGCCCTGCCAGACATTGGCAGGTGAAGAGCTTCGCCTGTTATTGCCCTGCGGCTTCGGTCTTTGTGAGCCTTGCGGTGGCTCCATTGCTTTTTTTATTGCAAGGCTCATTTTGCCGTCTTCGCCAATGTTGAGAATTTTAACCTTAACCTCTTGATTGATAGTCAGATAATCCCTGATATTATTAACAAACACGAGCACAACCTCCGAAATATGTACCATCCCGGTTTTGCCCTCGCCAATTTCAACGAAAGCGCCGAATTCGGTCAGCCCCGTTACTTTTCCTTCAACAATTGCTCCAACCTCTGCTTGCATATAAATGCACAAGCCTCCCAAAAAATATTTTATATATTAGTCGCCGGAAGAAATGTCAATATAGACTCTCTCGCCCGGCATAACATAACCAAGCTCGTCACTGTCTATTCTTTCGATATATTCTTTTTCGCTACCCTTTTCAAGCATCTGTTCTAGCTCAGCGTTTTCACTCTCCTGCTGCTCACATTGTTTGACAAGGTCATTTAGAACTGCCTGCTTCTCTTTGACTTGACTGCGTAGATTCGCAAAAGAGACAACGAGAAAAGAGACCAAGACAACTGATGCCAAGGTCAGGATATAACTGAATTTCCTTTTTCGGACGGGTTTTGCCATCAAAAAGTCAATCCTCTTTTTTCCTCGATTTTTTTATACCTATTGATTCTCTTAAATTATACAGTATTCCATGCCTTATTTTCAAGTGTAATTTTGAATTTTTTATTAATAATTTCGAGTTTTTTCGAGTTTTTTTATAAAAATATACCATAGGCTTCCTAAAAAGCCTGTAAATCCAAATAAATGGTGTTGTAACTATTCTATAAATCAACCGAAAAAGTTTACTCACGTACTTAA
>JAAZFZ010000175.1 GCA_012511485.1 Clostridiales bacterium
CCCATATATCACACCGCACCAACTTCAACATACTTTACTTAATTAAATTTATTATAGTGTACTACCTCGTTTTTCTGCTGCCCGGTTTAACGGGTTGTGTATCTCCCTTTTTGCACAGCGGGCAGTTTTCTGCCTCCCATGAAATTACCTGCGCCGAATAGACAGCCTTGAAGGGAACACCGAGTTGAATTGCTCCGCCTGTCCTGTCAACAATTGAACCGACACCGGCAACAATCCCGCCTGATTTTTCAACAAGCTCTATAACCTCCTTGACCGAGCCTCCTGTTGTCACAACATCTTCGACCACCAGAACATGGCACCCGGGCTCTATAGCAAACCCTCTTCTTAAAACCATTGCGCCGTTTTCGTCCCGTTCGGTGAAAAAGTTTTCCGTCCCAAGGTGGCGGCTGACTTCATATGCCATCTGAACTGCTCCCATAGCCGGACCGATAACCAACTCTATTCCGTCATCCTTAAATAGCTCTGCGAGAGCTGCACAAAGTTCCTCACTGTATTTAGTGTTTCTGAATATTTTTGCACATTGAAGATACCTGTTGCTGTGCTTACCCGAGGTCAGAAGAAAATGCCCCTCAAGTAATACATCTGCCTCTTTCAGAATTTGGGTTACTCTTTCACTGCTTAACATCTTAGCACTCCTTTAAGCAAACATTTTATCAATTATACATTAAATAGTTGCTTTTGAAAAGTGTTGTTTTGTGATATAATAAATAAAAATTTAAAAATTTTTAAAAGAGGTTGAAATTATTGAAAAGCTTTAAGATAAATTCTAATGACAGCGGCCAGCGTCTTGATAAATATGTCGGTAAGTGCGTTCCCCTTCTGCCCGATTCATTGCTGTATAAGTATATACGGCTCAAAAGAATCAAAGTCAACGGCGAACGGGCGAAAATATCGACAAGGCTCAAGCAGGGCGACATTGTTGATATGTATATAAATGACGAGTTTTTTGAAAAAGCAGATAAGAAGTATGATTTTTTAGCTGCATCAAAATCACTTGACATTGTTTATGAGGATGAGAACATTTTGATTCTTGATAAAAAGCCTGGGCTGCTCTCCCACCCCGACGAGGGAGAATACAATGACACTCTTATTACCCGAGTCAAGAGATACCTTTATGAAAAAGGCAGTTTTAACCCTGCTGACGAAAATTCCTTTGCTCCCGCCCTTGTTAACAGAATTGACAGAAACACAAGGGGCATTGTTATTGCCGCAAAAAATGCACAATCTCTGAGAATTCTTAATCAGATAATGAAAAAACGCCAGCTGCATAAGTATTACATCTGTGTCGTTCACGGAACACCTGAACAAGGCAAAAGATTGCCCGACGGCTGGTACTTTATTGACGGCTGGCTTGTTAAGGACGAGAAAAAGAACCAGGTGAAAATATACCCCTCGAATAAGGTTGGCTCAAAGCAGATACAAACAAAATACCGTGTTATTGACTCTTACGGCGGACTGAGCCTTGTCGAGGTGGATTTGCTCACCGGCCGTACACACCAGATAAGGGCGCATATGGCAGGTATCGGTCACCCTTTACTCGGGGACGGAAAATACGGCATAAATCAACTGAACAGAAAATACGGTTATAAAAAGCAGCTCCTTTGCTCATATAGGCTTGAGTTCGATTTCAGATTCGATGCCGGAATTCTGGATTACCTCAACGGCAAATCCTTTGAAATAAATAATATCTGGTTTGTTAAGGATTTTAAAGAGAAAGCCCTTATTCCGCAAAGCAATAATATGTAAAATTTGTAAACAATTATTGCCTTTACTCTGATTTGTAATATTTTCTCTTGTAAAACTTGCTTAAATAGTTTAAAATAATTCCGTTATGTCGGCTCTTGCCGTACGGATTATTCGATTATGAAAAGGATGGTTGATGAAATGGCGAAGCAAGAACTTAGCAAGGCTGAAATTTACCGCCAGGAACGCAACAAGAGGCTTAACGAGATGGCCAAGAAAAATACGAAAAGGAAACAAAGGCACCCCCATCTCGGCAAAATTGTTAAATCTGTTGTTGCTATTGTTTTGGCAGCTGTTATTATCGGTGGCGGAGCTTTTTATTTTATTGTTAGACATTCCGGCATTCCGGAAAGAGTCAAAGCTGTTATGATAATCGGCGACCAGAAGGTTACCGTAGCACAATATGAATTGGCTTATGTCAATAAATACAGTGAATACATAAACCTTGCTGCACAATATAAGCAATACTACGGCTATGATGTTTACGGTTTCAGTGATACTACGGCGCCCGCTGACCAGCAAAGCCCCTTCCAGGATGAGGACGGCAATTATTATATGTGGGACGAGCATCTGCAAAAAGAAACAATTAAGTCTTTAA
>JAAZFZ010000176.1 GCA_012511485.1 Clostridiales bacterium
AGCATGTGCTTAACGGCCCCGTTCTTCTGGATCCTTTGGGGGCTTTTTGAAAAGTCGCCCATAGATGAAAAGAGCTGTTCGGAAAGCAGCAGTTAGGAAATGCCCCTTTATTTTTTCATTGCGCATGAGTTACTCCTTCTTACATAAATCCCTTGAAAAATTTTTTCAAGGGATTTATGTCGTTTACTTCTTCACCTATAACAGAACAAAAAATGCCATTGCAGCGGCTGCCAAAGAGCCGATCACATCGGCAATGAGATCAATATTGGTATCTTTCAGCCCATGCTGCAGTTTTTCTTTATGCTTTTTTCGTTGATTCAAATCCATAAAAAACTCAATAATCTCATATATGGTTCCAACCGAAACCCCCAAGAGCAGAATATATAGCGCTTGAAACGCCCTTGAGCCGCCGTAAAACAAGAAATTTGACAAAAGATAATAAAAGAAAATCGCAAATGCAAAGGACCCCAACGCATGAGCAAGCCGATCAAATTTTTTGGACTTGTGGTAAAGGTTCAAATAGTATCCGAAAATTGACTTAACAAGAAAAGAAATGATCATCAAGGTAAAAGCAATAGAGGGCATAAAGAGGTAGGAAGCTTCTGCGCAGATATAAATTACCCATATTAGCAAAAATGATATCGCGGTATGCTGGGCAGCTACTTTTTCTTTCCTTATGATGAATACCAAAAACCAGATTACTTCAGTAACGCTGAAAACAAATAACAGTACGAATAGTGCCCATCGCATACTTTTACCTCAACGACTCTGCTATAGACCTTCTCAGGTCGGTCTCTTAACTGCGTTAACTATCAGCAGTACGATAACCGCGCCCGCGGTCGCAACAAGCAGGCTCCAGAGGTTAAATCCCGTAGTACCTTCACCTCCGAGCAAATTCATGACAAGACCGCCTACGAAACCACCGATTATGCCGGCTATGATGTTTTTTCCGGCGCCCATTTTTCTGTTGTTACCGGTGATCATGCTGGCTATCCATCCGGCAACAGCACCGATGACTATCCATCCAATTATGCCAAGGCCCATTTTGTTCACCTCCAAACACTATTATTTGAAATTTTGTTTGAATTATTTATGTTTCGCGAAGGTAACCTTTCCGAGACAGTTGATTATAACAGTACTAAGCTTGCCCTTTTTTGCGGAGTTATCCTTCCGTGAGGGCGCTGGTATCTTTAGGAATGCTCAATATATATCAGTTAACATCAATTTTGTATTTGATATAATTACCATACTTATGTTACATTATTGTTTATTAAAACAATTCTATTTGAAGGAGTTTTTTGCCTGCACTCGTGCAACGCACCGCTTAATTTATCCGGAAGAGCAGGTTGATTGAAGCCTTATAATTGAGATCGGAGAGTTTATGATTGTCCCAATGACTGCACATGACGCCCTTCAAATTGCGGGCTGGACATATGAGAACGAGTACTCGCTATACAGTTTCGGGCGCAACAGCGCTGCCGTCTGTGAGCTGATGAACGGTGAATATTACGCCGCAACAGACA
>JAAZFZ010000177.1 GCA_012511485.1 Clostridiales bacterium
GATAAACATGAGTATCGCCCGGCAGCACACAGCCCGCTCCGACTCCGATAAGTGAAGCGTCGCCACCTCCTCCGAAAACGGGGATACCCTCACAAAGCCCCATTTCATCAGCCGGCTCTTTAAGCAGCTCACCGGCCTTATCGGTTGATTTTATTATTTTGGGCAGATGCCCAATGTTGACCCCAAGCATTTTGCAGATTTCTCCGCTCCAGCCCTCATGCCCCTTCCTTATGTCGTAAAGGAGAGTCGCAAAGGCAGAATCCTGCGTCATGACAAATTCGCCCGTCATTTTGCAGATAACAAATTCCTTAACATCCAGCCATTTATATGTCCTGTTGAAATTATCCGGCTCATGAGTCTCAACCCATTTGTATTTCCACACCGGGTCCTTGACGCTTGCGGCAACCGCACCGGTGATTCTGAGTGACTTCAAGAGCTTGAATACATTTGCTCCCGCAATCTGCACACCATGAGCCATGCCCTGCTTTATTTCTTCTCTCGCCCGCTGGTCCATGTAGCTCATAGCGTTGCGCACAGGCTCGCCGTTTTTGTCAGCGAGCACAAGCCCCTGCATCTGAGAGCAGAAGGAAATGCCTGCAATCTGTTCGGGAGTAATAGCTACTTCGTTCATTACCCTTTTTGTGGTTGAGCAAACAGCAGCCCACCACTCGGCGGGAATCTGCTCGGCACTCCCGTCCGGCGATATATAAAGAGAATATCCCTCCATGGCAGAGCCAATGAGCTTAATTGTCTTTTCAATCTCAAAAACGCAGGTTTTTACTCCCGTAGTGCCAATATCAAAGTTTATCACATATACAGGCTCTTTCACAAACCTCTCTCCTTTCTTTTTGGCGCAAATATCCAAGGTTATACATTAATTAATTATACATTAGCTTAATTTTAATTACAATAAGAATGCGGGAGTCTGTGCAAATTTTTAGTGCCGACGTTGCTGCACTATACAAATATAAATAGGTATGCTATAATTTTTATGGAAAAGGTTGGGGGGGACTGAAGTGAAGGACAGTCTGTTATATTGGGAAGACCCTTTGATTATCGGCGAAAACAAGCTTGCAGGTCATAACCTTGCCCTGCCCCATGACAACGGCTCGGCTCAAGCGGAATATGACGAGTCTGATAATAAGCTTTCGCTCAACGGCACATGGAAGTTCTATTGGCAGACAGGCGTTGAAAACCTGCCCGAGAATTTTTTCGGCAGGCAGTTTGACTTGAGCGGCTGGGACAATACTCCCGTGCCCTCCCTTTGGCAGATGAACGGCTACGGCAAGCCAATATATCTCTGCGCTTTTCTGCCTCGGGCAGTGAGCACAAAAAAGCGGGAGATTCCGAAAATATACAGGGATAAAAACGAGGTCGGCATCTACCGCCGGTGCTTCACTGTGCCCGAAAGCTGGCACGGCAGGGAAATATTCATCCATTTCGGTGCTGTCAAATCCGCATTTTTTCTCTACATAAACGGCACCAGAGTCGGCTACTCACAGGGCTCCATGACGCCCGCAGAATTTAATATTACAAAATACCTTGCAGACGGCGAAAATCAGGTTACTGCCGAGGTTTACAGGTACAGCGACGGCACCTATCTTGAGGACCAGGATATGTGGTTTCTTTCCGGCATTTACAGAGAGGTCTATCTTTACTCCGAGCCTCCCCTGCGCATAAGTGATTTTTTTGCGAAGGCAACGCTTGACGAAGCATACGAAAACGGAATTCTCGATATTGAAGTCACCTTAGAAGGCAAGGGCGAGGGAGATATAAAGGTTGAAGCTCTTTTAAACGGCAAAAAGGTCGGTGCAGCATCGGCAATTATGATTGATGGCACAGGTATGCTCAACATAATGCATACAGTTAAAAGGGTAAAGCCCTGGTCTGCCGAGACACCGAATTTATATACACTGACATTGTTATTAAAGCAGGACAAAAGCGTGCTGTGCGAAAAAAGCATAAGAATAGGCTTTAAGAGAATTGAAATTAAAGGAAATGTGCTCACTTTCAACGGTAAAAGGGTTGTTATTAAGGGCGTCAACCGCCATGACTTTCACCCCGATTACGGGTGGGCGGTTCCGAAGGAAACACGCCTGACAGATTTGCTGATGATGAAGCGGGCAAATATAAATGCAATCCGCACAAGCCACTACCCGAATGACCCGCATTTTTATGAGCTTTGCGATGAGCTGGGCTTCTATGTTATGGATGAAGCCGATGTTGAGAGCCACGGAGTCCGCCGAAAAAATGTGCCCGGAGATAACCCCAAATGGAGGCAAGCGGTAGTTGACCGTGTTGAAAGAATGGTGCTGCGTGACAGGAGCCACCCGTGCGTTTGCTTCTGGTCACTGGGCAACGAAGCGGGCGACGGTGAGAATTTCATGCACATGAGAAAAGCTGTTCTCGCCCTTGACGGTACTAGACCCATTCATTACGAGGGTGAGTTCGATTTCAAAAAGTCGGAGTTTATCAGCAGGATGTACCCTGTCGAGAGGCTTGTTAAATGCCTTGTAAATGAGAAGCCTGTCAAAAACACTCTTTTTGAGAATATCTCAAATATTCTTGCCGCAGATAACAAGCCGATTGACAAAAAAGCATATGAAACAAAGCCTGTAATATACTGCGAATATGCCCATGCGATGGAAAACAGTCTGGGCAATTTCAAGGAGTATGTCGACGACTTTGAAAAAT
Organism: Clostridiales bacterium; assembly: GCA_012511485.1. GTDB lineage: Bacteria > Bacillota > Clostridia > Oscillospirales > Acutalibacteraceae > JAAZFZ01. Next base: position 2,695 of record JAAZFZ010000177.1, read on the forward strand.
ACGAGCATATGTGCGGCGGCTTTATATGGGACTATGTTGACCAATCTATCCGCACAATGGAAAACGGGCAGGAGAAATGGCTCTACGGCGGCGATTTTGACGAAGGCTACACAAGCTATTATTTTTGTGCAAACGGAATAATCGGAGCGGACAGAATTCCACACCCGTCATATTACGAAGTTAAAAAGGTCTATTCAAACATCGGTGTCCGTGCAATTGATATTGAGAAGGGCATAATAGAGGTTCAAAATAAAAACCTTTTCATTCCGCTGAACCGATATTATCTTGAATGGAGCCTTGAACAGGACGGCGAAAAAATTGACTCGGGAACAATAATAGCCCTGAGAGCTTTGCCCCTTTCAAGCGAGAGGTTAACCATTCCCTTTAAAATACCCAGGGATTCCGAAGGGGAAATAATACTGACGGTATCCTTCAGGCTCAAGAAGAAAGCTCCCTGGGCGGAGGAAGGCTTTGAAATCGCCTTTGAGCAGTTCAAGCTCCGCAGCAGAAAGGAAAAGCCCGCAAAACCGTGCTCTGCTTCATTGCGGTATGAAAGGCGGGGCAATAAGATTTCTGTCTTTTCAAGCTCCATGAAGGCTCAAATAATAAACGGCTCCTTATCCTCCCTGGATTTCGGTGACGGAGAGCTTATCGATAATAAGCAGCCCCTGCTCCCGAACTTCTTTAGGGCATTGACCGATAATGACAGGGGCTACCTCAACTTCATGCCACGCCTTGCGGGCATTCACCCGCTTTACAGGTGGAAATTTGCCAGCCAGCATATAAGAACTAAAAATGTCAGGGTATCTCTAAATGTTCTTGGCGAGATTTTTGTCAAGGTCAGGTGGAGGGCGCCGTTTGCTAGCGATATATTAACCGTTTATAAATTCACAAGGGATTCAAAAATATATGTCAGCCATCAGGCAAAGGGGCTGTTTTTACCTGTGCTCAAAATCGGCATAAGGGTTGGAATTAACAGGGATTTCGAGAATGTCAAATGGTTCGGCAGGGGTCCGCATGAGGCCTATTGCGACAGAAAAACAGGGCAGAAAATAACCGCACATGAAATGAATGTCGCCGAGCTCGAACACCGCTATATGCGCCCGCAGGAGAATGGGAACAGAACTGATGTCAGAACCCTTGAGCTTTTCAAAAACGGGGGAGCGGGAATAAAAATCACCGCACCACCCGAAAAAACCTTTGATTTTAGTGCATGGTATTATACTCAGGAACAGCTCGATGAAGCAGAGCATCTCCATGAGCTGGAAAACAATGATTTCATCACCCTCAACCTTGATGCCGCTCAAAGAGGTGTCGGCGGGGATATGCCGGGCTGTGCGTGTCTGCATGAGCCTTATAAGATGAAGCCGTTTAAGAGATACTGCTATGAGTTTATGATTTCGAAAAGATAATAAAAACGAAAGGACCCGCAGAATTATGCGGGTCCTTTTTTATCTGTTAAACGTACAATTTTGGCAACCTCAGGCGAAGAAAACGATTCAGGCCTGCAGGATAGTGTATTCAACCAACTTGGCGAAAATCTCCACCGGTATGTTGTTTTTATCATAGGGGGTTTTTTCACCTGTCTGCAGGTTTATAAGGCAGGCATCATATCCGCCAACGGTTTCAACAACACTAAGGTTGAGGCAGGTTTCCCAATCCGAAACAGTGAATTTGTAGCAGAATGTTTTGCCCGAATCGAGCTGAATGAAAAAATCATAGTTTTTTAAACCCCAAACAGCCCTTGGCTTCTCCTTGAAGGAAAAGCTTTCTTCTGTTTTGTAGATAATAACCGTATTTTTCTCCGATGTCATCACATTGAAAACGGAGCCTGTTAAATCGCTTGTCCTTGTTTCAAGCAAAATCATGGAGTGGTCATATGAAAGGGGAAGGCCGCTGTCCGGCGGGGAAGCATGAGTGTTAATGAAGAATTTGCCGATAACTGTCACAACAACAATGGATACCGCAACAGTGCTAATGGCAATTTTTATTAAAGTCTTTTTTTTCAACGGTATCCCCCCTTATCGGCAGTTAATACTATTAAAGATACTGATAGGTAGTAATATATTACGAAAAATATTTACAAAAGTCAATAGTTTTATACAGATTTTTTTGTTTTTTGGGTAAATCTGCGC
>JAAZFZ010000178.1 GCA_012511485.1 Clostridiales bacterium
AACCTATGCAGAGGCTAAAAAAATGTTTGATGCCGCTGTTCGCACCGGGAAGAAGCTGACTATCGGCTACCAGCAGCGCTGGAGAGGCGATTCTCTTTACCTTAAAAGTGCCTGTGAGAACGGCGAGCTTGGCGATATATATTTTGCAAAAGCCATAGCTCTGCGCAGAAGGGCTGTTCCCACTTGGGGCGTTTTCCTCAATGAATTTGAGCAGGGCGGAGGTCCGCTGATTGATATCGGCACCCATGCTCTTGACCTGACTCTTTGGCTTATGAATAACTACAAGCCCAGGATGGTTGTCGGTTCGGTATATAAAAAGCTCGGTGACCAGACGCAAACAGCTAATGCTTGGGGTGACTGGGACCCTAAGGAATACACTGTTGAGGATTCTGCATTCGGTTACATAATCATGGAGAACGGTGCCACTATAGTGCTTGAATCAAGCTGGGCAATAAATATAGCTGACCCGAAGGAGGCAGTCACTCTTCTTTGCGGTGATAAGGCCGGTGCTGATATGCTTGACGGGCTGAGAATCAACTATGTCAAGAATAACCGTCAGGTTATTGAAAAACCCGATTTCAAAACCGGAGGCGTTGCTTTCTTTGAGGGCACTTCATCTTCCCCTAAAGACCTTGAGGCAAGAGCATTCTACGATTCAATCCTTAACGATACTCCGGTGAGCACTAAGCCTGAGCAGGCGCTGGTTGTAACGCAGATTCTTGAAGCTATCTATGAGTCGGCAAAAACAGGTAAGCCTGTATATTTAAAATAACAACAGGGGAGTGGTGACATGAAACTCGGCATCATCTCATCTTATGATGACGAAGGCTTTGAGTTGGCAAAAAGGCACGGGCTATCATTTATTGAGCTGTGCTACAATGTGGGCAAGGACTGCAACGAAATCTATAACAGTATTGACGAAATAAATGAAAGAATAAAAAAATACGGCATAGAAATGGGCTCAATCGGCCGCTGGGGAAGCGATAAAATAGACAAGCAGGGGAATATCATTGAAGAAGAACTGCAAAACAGTTATGTTTTGATTGATGTTTGTGAGGCAGTGGGTTGCAATGTGTTCAACACCGGCGTAAACTATGTTAAAGAGCTTTCTAAATTTGCCAATGTATCCTGTGCCATTGAGTTTCTCGGCAAGCTCATTGACTATGCAAAGCCTAAGGGCGTGAGAATAGCTACATATAACTGTGACTGGAACAATTTCATTCACACGCCTGAATACTGGTCTCTCATCCACGGTCATCTTAAGGATTTAGGCATAAAGTATGACCCGACTCACTGCATAAATTGTGGCAGCGGAGATTACCTCGGCGAGATGAAGGATTGGGGCAGCCGTTTCTACCATGTCCATATCAAAGGCACTATCAATATTTTCGGCGACCATGTCGATGACCCACCCGCCGGCCTTGATATGATTAACTGGGGAGCCTTTATGGGTATACTCTACAGTTGTGGCTATGATGGAACCTTGAGCATTGAGCCTCATTCCAGAACCTGGAGGGGAGAACTTGCAGAGCCCGGAATATCATACACTATAAAACATATAAGCCAATTCATTTTCAAATGAAAAGGAGTTAAATATGAAACTGGCAATACAATTATATTCCGTTAGGGACCACATCAAGAATGGAGAGGATTTTCTAAAGATTCTTGAAGAGGTTAAAAAGCTCGGCTTTGAAGGCGTTGAGTTCGCCGGATATTTCGGGCTTGATGCAAAAACAATAAAAACAAAGCTCGATGAGCTAGGATTAATAGCAGTCGGTACGCATATTGGCATTTCAAACTATGAACCGGAAAACCTTGCTCCCACGCTTGAATTCTGCAAGACGCTTGGGATGCCTTTTGCCGGAGTCGGCGGAGCGCCTCATTCAACAGTCGAGGAGGCAAGCAGGACCGCAGCAATTCTCGGCAATGCAAATAAACTTGCCGCAAATGACGGAATTATGGTATATTATCACAATCATACCGATGAATTTAAAGATTTGGGCGGGGTAAAGGCGATTGATATTATCAAGGACTCCGTCCCTCTTGAGCTTGATACCTATTGGAGCTTCTATGCAGGTGTCGATAATTACAAATATATAATCGAGAATGCAGAAAAAATCATTCTCATTCATGTTAAAGATGGCAATGACGGCACTCCCAGCGCTTTGGGCGAGGGTCAAAATGACCTTCAGGCAGTTTTTAAAGCGGCAAGGGAAATAGGTATAGAATGGCTTGTGCTTGAAAATGATAACCCTGTGCCCAATGGCCTTGCGGACGCTGCGAGAAGTATGGAATATCTGAAAAAAAATCTTTGAGGAATCAGGTGATATAAATGAAGCTAGGAGTTTTTACTACATTACTGAGTAACCTTCCGCTTGAAGACGCTCTGAAGTATTTTAATTCTCTTGGGATAGAAATGGTTGAAATAGGCTGCGGCGGATATCCCGGCAACTCTCACGCCGACCCTGAAATTCTCCTAAGCAATAATAAAAAACTTGAAGAATTCAAGGCACTTATTAAGAAGTATAAGCTTGAAATCAGTGCGCTTAGCTGCCACGGCAACCCGGTGCATCCGAATAAGGAAACGGCTGCTCAATATGACAAGACTATCCGCAATACTATTCTGCTTGCAGAAAAGCTTGGGTTAAACCAAATTAATACCTTTTCCGGTTGCCCGGGCGACTGGGAGGGCGCAAAGTGCCCGAACTGGGTTACCTGCCCCTGGCCGAATGACTTTTCCGATATTCTCGACTGGCAGTGGAACTCTGTGCTGATTCCGTATTGGATGGAGCTTGTCAGCTTTGCAAGATTACACGGAGTCAACAAAATTGCTCTCGAGATGTATCCGGGTTTCTGCGTTTATAATACGGAAACACTGTTAAAGCTTCGTGAGGCAGTCGGCCCTGAAATCGGTGCAAACTTTGACCCAAGTCATTTAATATGGCAGGGGATGGAGCCTGTTGCCTGCATACGCCGGCTCGGTGATGCAATTTTCCACTTCCATGCAAAGGATACTAAAATTGATAAGTATAATACCGCTGTCAACGGTGTTCTGGATACAAAGCCCTATGCGGATGAAATAAACCGCTCATGGATTTTCCGCACCATTGGCTACGGCAATGATGCGGCATATTGGAAGGATATTGTCTCCAACCTGCGCCTTGTCGGATATGACTATGCTATCAGCATTGAGCATGAGGACAGCCTCATGAGCCAGAATGAGGGGCTCTCAAAAGCTGTCAGCCTTCTCAAGGATGTTCTTATCACCGAAGGCACCGGCGAGATGTGGTGGGTTTGACAAAAATTTATTTTGCCTGTTATTGAGCTGAATATATTATATTGATAATAAGGATGGATATGTGTAAATGGATAAAGTTTTCGGAGGAGCCGTGATTGGGTTCGGAGGCATGGGCAGCTGGCATGCCAATAGGATAAAAAGCGCTCAAGGAATCGAGCTTATCGGAGTTTATGATATTGACCCTGAAAGGCATGAGGCAGCAAGAAAAGACGAAATTTATACCTTTTCCTCCCGTGAGGAGTTGCTTGCAGACGATAGAATAGGGCTAGTTACAATTGCAACTCCCAATGATGTACATAAGGAGATTGCAATTGCCGCAATGGCAGCGGGGAAAAATGTCATCTGCGAAAAGCCTGTTACTCTCAGCAGTAAGGATCTTGAAGAAATGTTAGGCGCTGCCGAAAAATATGGTGTGTTGTTTACTGTGCATCAGAACAGGCGCTGGGACGGGGATTATCTTACAGTCAAAAAAATATATGAAGATAATACATTGGGCAGAATTTATAATATTGAATCCAGAGTTCAGGGCTCAAGAGGAATCCCGGGTGACTGGAGAGGCATTAAAAAATACGGCGGCGGTATGGTTCTTGACTGGGGCGTTCACCTGCTTGACCAGGCGCTAACTATTATGGGTGATAAAAAGCTTGTTTCGGTTTATGCCACAACCACTCATATTACTAATGATGAGGTTGACGACGGTTTCAGGGCTACCCTCAATTTCGGTGATGTGAATTACTATGTCGAGGTAACGACAAATGATTTTGTTGAATTGCCGCGCTGGTTTGTTCTTGGTGAAAATGGTTCCGCAGTTATTGAAAACTGGGACATTGAAGGCAGAATCGTCAAGGTCAAGGATTGGGAAAACTACGATGTTACCCCTATTCAGGCGGGTGCAGGTATTACAAAGACAATGGCTCCGAGAACCAGCAAAACAATAAAGAAATACCCATTACCAAAGGTCCATTCAGATTGGGGAGAATTCTACAGAAATGTTATTGCCTGCATAAATGGCGAGGAAAACATTATTGTGACCCACAAGCAGATAAGGCGCTGCATGAAGCTCATTGAAGCAATTTTTGAATCTGCTAAAACAAATTCGGTTGTTCCTTTTGAGGAATAAGTTTAATAAATCAGGCGTTTCTCCAGATTAGAGAAACGCCTACTTTTTTGATACTATTGCTTAGTATTGTTTTTTAAATGAATGAGCAGCAGCTCTTTTTCATTTTTAACCCTTTTATCCATTACTTCATTGAGCAGAAATTCGAGCGCGAGCCCAATTTCCTTTCCGTCTGTGATACCGAAAGCCTGTATGTCATTTCCGTTAACGCTCAGTTCTGATATCCTTACACATTCCTTCGAGGATACTATATCATCTATTTTTCTTACACATTCATCTATTAATTCAAGCCTGTCATTGAATTTAGGTGACTGAGCCAGGATATCCGCCCGCATAACTTCTAGAAGGTCGCGCAGGTTTTCTTCTCCAATCTGATTAATCCACCTGCCGAGCTTATGCGGGTTGTTATAAACCCATGCGTCATGATTTTTTATCAGTATAAGAACGCTCTCAATGAATTTTTTTGGGAATTTGAGGGAATGAAGGATTTTATCTGCCATTTCTTCGCTAACCTTAGGATGGCCGTAGAAGTGTGAAATCCCGCTTTGATCTGTCGAGGTGCATTTTGCTTTACCGATATCATGCAAAAGCATAGCCACTCTCAGCTTCGGATCCGGATTAATGCAAGCAACGCTGCGAACGGTATGCTCCCAGGCATTATAAATATTGTATTTGTTGACCTGCTTGAGGTTGTGCAAAGGTTCAAGCTCTTTAATAATTGTAAAAATAACACTGCTGTATTTTAGCAGGATATCCTCAACATTTTTACCGCAAAGGAGCTTGACAA
>JAAZFZ010000179.1 GCA_012511485.1 Clostridiales bacterium
CAACATTTTTCTGTTTTTGCGTTTTTTCCAGCTTCATTCTGCCCTCAAAACCCGCAACAGGATTGACCGCACAGCTGATTTTTGTCAGCCTTGTGATAATTCTTACAATGCAGTCCTCATTGCAACGGATACACGGGCGGATTTCATCACGCCTGCCCTTTGCGAGCTTATTTGCTATGCAGGAGTCCGCTATGAGCGGGCGGCCGAAAAGAATAAAATCAGCGTTGCCTGATTCAATGAGTCCAACTGCAGTTTCCGGGGTATGATTACCGGCATTTAGAATCGGCACCTTGACGGTTTTCCGCACTGCTTGACAAATATCCTGCATACAAGCATCACCCAAATATGACGGAGGGAAGATATATTCTATATTCTCATAGCTTCCCACATCAATATCAAAGGCATCAACTCCGGCGCTCTCCAGCATTTGCAGCATCGGCAGGGTTTCCTCAAGAGTTCTGCCTCCCTCAAACATATGCTTGCAGGCTATCCTGAAAAGTATCGGCATTTGCGAGCCGACTGCGTTTCTGATAGACTCAACTATTTCAATGGGGAAGCGCATCCTGTTCTCCAATGAACCACCGTATTCGTCAGTGCGCTTGTTCCAGACGGCAGACATAAACTGGTCAACGAGATATCCTGCATGGGCGTGAACCTCTATTGCGTTAAACCCCGCGTCCTTTAGGAGCTTTGCCGAAAAAGAGAATTGGCTCATAATTTTATGAATATCGTCAACGGAAAGCGCACGGCAGATTAGATTCGGGTCAAACATGGAGGGAATGGCAGAAGCTGAAACGGGCGGCTCACCCAGCATATTCGCAAAGGCATTTTTACCGGTGCCGCAACTGAGCTGTGCGCTGATTTTTGTGCCGTATTTTTGCACCGATTCGCAGAGGTTTGTCAACTGAGGTATCACATGGGTATTGTCAAGATACCCTTCAAGAGAGCCTTGAGCTAGCTCCTCGGTAAGGAACTGGCAGCCAATAATTATCAGACCTGTGCCGCCTTTGGCACGCTGCTCAAAATAATCGATTTCATCGTTGTCAATAGTTCCGTCAGGATGCGCCGAATTTAGCCCCATCGGAGCCATGGCTATTCTGTTTTTAATCTCCATATTTCCTATTTTGAACGGAGTAAACAAAACATCGTAATTCATTTCAATCTCCCTTAATATTTAATAAAATCTCATAAATGCCTACTCCACTATTTTGCCTGGAATTTCTGCAATAAATCATGAATGTGATTAAAAACTAATAATTTAAAAAATATTCTGGGACTTTTAAGAAAGAGAAAATAAAACACTGCAAAAGCCTGATTATGCAAGGATAAAAACTTGACATGCAAAAACAAGGACATGCGCAATGTAACATCCTGATAATAGTTCAACAAAGCCAAGCCGTACAGTCCTTTGCAAACTGTACGGCCATTTCTTATTTTTTATTTTCAATCCATTTTATTACATTTTTAGTCATCTTTGTCACATTTTCCGTCAAACTCACAACCAAAATCGTCACATTTAGGACAGTCGCAGTCAACAAAAGTGTCCCCGATGTTAACCGAGGCACCAAATTCGACAGGAATCTCCACGCGTATTTTTTGGCTGATTGTGAACTCACAGGTGCCGTTAACCTTGCCGCGACAATGCCCGCAACACTGGTTAACTATCGGCTCACCGCAGCATTGAACTACAGCAGGGCCTGTAACGGCATAAGGGCATACCGTCACAGGCAGGCAAGCAACCACTGATTGGCTGCCAACAGCCGGGCAGGTTTGTGG
>JAAZFZ010000180.1 GCA_012511485.1 Clostridiales bacterium
AAAGGGGCGTTAGATATATAATTTCTCATGGTGGAAGAAATACATATTTGGAGGGGAATATGCGGAATCCGAGATTTATATATGAAAGACGAAAACAATTATTAAGTATATTTAACATATTCTTTATCTTCTTTTTTGTTCGCATCGTTGAGTACTATATTTTAATGCCCAGCCTTAATTTTAGTTCACACGGAGTAATTACTGCCGCTGTGGGCGTAACAATTTTGTTCTTTTATCAAAAGCTTGTTTTTGGAAACCTTTCGTCTTTGGGGCTTGCTTTTAACCCGATAAAAATTTTCAAATGGATTTGGATTGGAGCTGTTCTAAGCCTCTGCCCTTTTATAATAATTTCATTGATAGAATTCTTCAGTTATAAAATAATCGGAACCAAGTTTTTATTAAGAGTGTACTCCTTTGGATACACAATTGGTGTTCATGGCGCATCTATATGGATTACGTCAATTATTTTCTGCGCTTTTATAGCTATTGTTAAGGCTATACTGTTTGAAACACTTTTCAGAGGGCTTTTCCTTTCAAGGCTCAGAATGCTCTATTCGTTCTATGTCGCCAATTGCCTGCAGTCAATTATGTATATGGTATGGTTTTTAATCATTCCGCTGCGCTATTTCATCTGGAAAAACCACAGTTATGATACCAAATATATTATAAAGCTCTGCCTTTTCTATATTGTGTTCGAGTTCATGTGTGCCTTTAAATGGGGGCTTCTTACGAGAGCGTCAGGCGCAGTTTGGGTTTCACTTATTGACCATATAATATTCGATTTTCTGATTGAAAGCATTCATTTTGTTAAGCCTGCCGGTGATGAAAATTGGTATCTCAGAGCATTTATGGTTATGCTTGCTTCATTCTGTATGACAATAGTATATTATTTTTACAGAAAGAAAAAGCGGCCCAGCCTTTTTAAGGATAGCAAAACACAAGCTGCTAACTTTACGGATGAGGAAACTAAAGTGCAAAAACCTGAAATAATTGATTATAAAGATGCGATAAGCAGCTTTAATAAGGATTCAGACCAGACCTGACTTTTTGGCAAAAACCTATACTCAAAATTCAAAATGCGCTTTGAGTCGGCAAAAGTAGCCGTTTCAAGGCGCATTATATTTTTATGAATTTTTAAGAACAGCAGCCTCTATCGCATCGGCCACATGCTCACAGTTATCACAGCAAACCTCAAGGCTTGTAAATATATTCTGCCAGACTATCAGCTCGCGCGGGTCACTGGCATTAACAAAAAGGGTTCGCATTGCATTGGTGAATAATTTGTCGCCCTCGACTTCAAGGTCATTAACCCTGATAATTCTGCCCTGCAGTGTTGATGATTTTCTAAAACCCTTAAAATCTTCAACAGTTTCTCTAAGCGCAACACAAATATTGCAAACAAGCTTAACAAAATCAATTGCTTCCGGTTTAATTGAAGTGATGTTATATGTGTAAATGCCTCTCAAAACATCCTCAACGCTATCTGTAACATTATCGAGCTCGTCAGCAAGCTGCATAATATCCTCACGCTCTATAGGGGGCAAAAACTCCCTTGACAAAGCCGCAACAATTTCTCTCTTTACAATATCAGCCTGATTTTCGATTAAATGAACTCTTTCGACAGCATCAGGTAAGGAAAACGGGTCAAAATTCTCAAGTGTATCTGCAACTTCCTTAGCCGCCTTGCAAGATAAATCCGCGTGATTGAAAAAAGCTTCAAAATAATTATTTTGCTTATTTCTCATTAGTTTTTCTCCTTAAAATACTTTTAAAAAAACTTTTGCCATTAAAAAACCTATTAAACCACATCCCGGGAAGGTAAGAATCCATGCATATATCATTTCCTTAACTACACCCCAGTTGACATTGCTCATGCGTTTTGCGGCACCAACGCCCATTATTGCGGTTGTTTTTGTGTGCGTTGTACTAACGGGCATCCCGGTCAGGGACGATATGAGCAGGCATAAAGCTCCTGCAACATCTGCAGCAAAGCCCTGATATTTTTCCAGCTTCACCATATCCATGCCAACGGATTTTATAATTTTATATCCGCCGATTGAAGTGCCGAGTGCCATTACCGCCGAGCACAATATCATTAACCAGAACGGAATTACGAAGGACGTGGCATCGGAATTGCCTTGAGCGAGAAAAATGCCGAGCATAAAGACTCCCATGAACTTCTGCCCATCCTGAGCACCGTGCATGAACGCCATTGCAGCCGCTCCGAATATCTCTCCGCCTGCAAAAAATGTTAGTGTCTTAGACCTTCTTATGTTTCTGCAAATTAACCCTATAAGTTTTACAATAATATAGCCGAGGAAAAAACCGAGAAAAGTTGACAGTAAAAGACCATAAATAACCTTAATCCATTCACCGCCGTTTATTCCGGATATTCCGCCCTTGACTGCTATTGCCGCCCCTGAAATGCCTGCAATCAACGCATGGCTTTCGCTGGTAGGTATGCCGAAATACCACGCAGCAGTTGCCCATATCACTATTGCAACCATTGCCGCACAAAGAGCAGTAAGTGCAAAATGCGAATTGTTGCCGAAATCAACCATGTTGTAAATTGTCTGCGCAACGTTGGCATTAATAAATGTCATTAAAGTGACGCCAAGCAGATTAAAAAAAGCGGCCATAATAATTGCTGAGCGAACGCCGAGGCATCTTGTCGAGACGCAGGTTGCAATAGCGTTGGGAGCATCTGTCCAGCCGTTGACTAAATTAACGCCAAGTGTTAGTAAAGCAGTAATCAAAAGTGCGGGATTTGAAATGCAGGCACTGAGAAAATCAATAAAACCAATAGTCAATAGAGCACCTCTCCTCTTACAAAAGAACACAATTACTATGTATTATTGCATTTATTTATAATATTTTAATTAAATAAATAAATAAAAATCATTTAATTCTAAATATATTATTTCCTTTATTGTCAATTGCTACAATCAAAGGAAAATCTTTGAAAACAAGCCTTTTTATACTTTCGCATCCCAAGTCCTCGAAAGCTATTTCTTCACATTCGATTATGCATTTAGCGGCAAGGGCGCCCGCACCGCCAACAGCACATAAATAGACCGCATTATTCTTTACAATAGCATTACACACCTCTACACTCCTTTCTCCTTTACCTATCATCGCCTTTAGCCCGTTTTCAAGAAGTAAAGGAGTATAAGCATCCATACGGCATGAAGTAGTTGGCCCGCAGCTACCAATGACACTACCGGGCATTGCAGGAGTCGGGCCTGCATAATAAATACAGGCGCCGTCAAGATTAAAGGGGAGAGAATCCCCGTTTATTATCATTTCACACAGCCTTTTATGGGCGGCATCTCTTGAAGTATAAACAGTTCCGGAAAGAATTACCCTGTCATTCACCTTGAGAACACACGCTTTTTCCATAAGCTCTGATGTGTTCAAAATATGTTCCATTTCCGCCTCCGTATGTTTATTGTTCGGCATATTTATCTGCTAGCTTCTTGAGTTCTTCATCATTCATCTTATCAACAGTGTCCGATTCAAAGCCTTCAAAATTCAAGAATGCTTCCAGCTCCGAGTATTCGTCAGTTATTTTAACATCATTCTCTTTTTCTGCTTTATCTTCAGATACCTGCTGTGTCTTATTGTCAAGTGAGATTTTACTTGCCGTTTCATCTTCAATTTCAGGTTTACTATCAATTAAGGATTCAGAATCTTTTTCATCAGTTTTTTCCGAAGCATCCGTGTCTTGACTTAAACCCAAGCTGGCGAGAATAACGCCGAGTTCGCGCATGGAATCCTTCGCCCTTGAAATATTGTCCAGCACTTCCGTCTTCTCAAAATTCTCCTTAAACAGCTGCGTCTGACTAAAGCTCTCCCCATCAGCACTACTCTGATGGGCTGTTTGTTCTGCCTCAACGGAAGGCTTTGGTTCATCGGATGCCTCCACGGCAGATTGCTCTTCATATTCTTGTTTCTGAGAGTCTTCAGTAATACCTTCGGTTTGATAAGAAACCGATTCATGCTCAAGAGTCTTATTGTCATGCTCAAATCCATCAGGAACATTCATTTCCGGCTCAGCATTTATCAGCTCTGGCTCATTATCGCCTTCCACGACCTCATTATCTGCAATAGTATCCGAGCTGAACTTTACACCGTCCTGCTCAAGGAGGACATCGTCTTCTATTTTGAACCCGCCTGTTTTCAGCTCATCGGATTTTTCGGAATGGTTATTTTCCGAATCTTTCAGCTTCTCCGGTGCTTTTTCCTCATTTTCATTTTGGACAGCTGTGCTTTCTTCAGCCGCATCGGAAGCAGGCGTATCAATAGCCGGTACGACAACCTCAGAATCCATTTTTAAAGTGAGTTGATTAATTCTGTTCTCATACTCTCTGATACTTGCATTTGCGGCATTGAGCAGAGATTCAAGCTCAGAGTTTTTTTTCAAAATCTCCTGAACCTGTTGCTCTGTGTTATTTCGGTAAACAACAAGCTCGCCCTTAATTTGCTCAATATATTTCAGAACATCCTCTTTATTAAATCCTCCGAACGGAGCGCTCCTGAAAAGATGGTCAGAATTCATAGTATCCTCCTTATATCACGACATTCAGTATTTTTGTAACTTCTCTGTCTATAATGCGACTGCCGGATCCGTCATAAAAGCATAAATCTCCAGGCATACCGGCGGCCTTGTTGCTCAGACAAAAGATATGTCCAGAGTCTCTGTATAAAATATCACTGATAGAAATATTTTTCGTTATCAATCTGCCTTTGCCGCCGCTGTAAATATAAGCATCCACCGCATTTTTATTTTCCGTACCTTTGCAAAGGTAAATAATATCCCCACCGCAATTTATGAATGATGAAACACCTGATTGAATTTTGACTGCGCCTGATGTATTCATTAAATATAGTGAGCCGTTATCCTTACCCTCATCAATCTTTAAGTAAAATAAGCCTGAATCGGTTAGTGACATATTCGTTACATTCGTGTCTATCGTTTCTCTTTCGGAAACACCGAACTCAGTCAGCCTGCATAGGTAAAGGGTAGATTTTTTGCCCTGCAAATCCTTAACAAGAGAAAAAAGAGCATTGCCGTCATCGGAAAAATAGAATTCAGCAGTATCTGCCCAAAAATCGCTCAGCTTAATCGGCTCGCTGCCCGATGTGACAGAAAGGAAAAGCTCAGGGTCAGAAAGTGAGTTATGAATCAGCTCACGGGCATAGTCGGCAATATTGTCGCCGTAAAGCTCCTTGCTGTCAATCAAGGCATCTAGTGTTATGCTGTTATCGGTATCAATTTTCAAATTACTGTGTTTAAATACCACCCTTGGAGTTCCCCTGCTCTGATATGCACATACATTTTCAAATGATACATTATCGACCACCTTAACTGCTTGACTGCCGTTATACGAATAGCATGTATATTCAGTGAGGAACAGCTTTTCTTTGCTAACAAGCTCGTCAAGCATTGAGCGCATCTTGTCTCTTTCAAGCTTGTCCTCGTATTCCTGTTGCGCTTTGTTATATCCGATAAGGTCATATGCCGTTATACCGAAAAGTGTAATGGAAGAAATCTTATAGTCCTCTCTATTGGGTTTTTGGAGCTTTGCATCGTCCTGAAAATCAGTATCATAAATAATGCTGCGCCATGAAACTCCGGAAAGGCTTTTTTTGAAGTAATAAAGGTTTTTTCCCGGCTTGAAGTCGTCAAATGCGACATAAGCTACATTGTCGTCAATATCCTCCACCCCGCCGGAGGTTGATACCTTTTTAAGCGAAAAAAGGTTCGCATTATCTTTATTAACGGTTTGAATAAACAACAGCGGCTCCTCACTGGTTTCAAAAAGCCTTATATCCTTGACAGCGATTATAAGCCGCTCTGCAATATCGCCCGCCTTGTAACGCATAAGAATTCTTTCGCCGTTAACAATTTTGATGAAAAAGACTGTGCCGTCATGTGTGAACGCAATTTTTTCAGCACCCGATGTGATTTCCTCTGTTTTGTTCTTATCAAGGTTAAAAGAGTACAGTGAACTTTTTTTTCCGTTTGCTTGGGAATAAAGCAGGTATTCACCGTCGGGGCTTATTCTAAAATCATGGGACACACCGCTCGCTATTATGTTACCGCCTCTTTTCAATGATTTCTTTTTGTTGGTTTTGCACTGGTACAAATCATATGATTTTTCATCCTTCTGAGATGCCGCAGTATAGAACATCAGCTTGCCGTTGGGAGAAAAGCGGACAGCACCGTCCGCCCTGTCCTGCAAATCGGCATCGAATCCGTCTGCTTTGAGAAGAATGTTGCCATTTTTTGAATATATTACCGCATAGTCTATATTTTTCCTACTTAACACATTGAAAAGAACAACCGCCATAACCGCAATGAATATCAAAGCGGCTACAACGGCAATGAAGCGTTTAGATTTGAAGAAATTGCTCAGACGAACCTTATCCTCTTTTAAACCATTTCCAGAGGAGAAACATATATATTTGTGCTGGTTATTATCCGTCATGTCAACTCTCCGATGATTCTAGTTTAATTACTTTAGTGAAAGTGCTTTTTTCGCCTTTTCGATTATATGCTCAGCATCAAGCCTATAAATATGAAGCAGCTCAACAGCAGGCCCTGATTTGCCGAATTCATCCTCAACGCCGACTTTAAGAACAGGAACGGGATATTCTTCACTCAACACGTCGGCAACCGCACCGCCAAGGCCGCCGATTATGCTGTGCTCTTCGGCTGTGACAACGGCGCCGGTCTTTTTGGCGGCATTAATTATTATCTCCTTATCAATCGGCTTGATTGTGTGAATGTTAATAACCTTTGCACTAATGCCCTCGGCTGCAAGGGCTTTCTGTGCAATCAATGCTTCGTTGACCATAAGCCCGGTTGCGATAATAGTGACATCGTCACCGTCAATAAGCTCTACACCTTTGCCCATTTCAAACTTATAACCCTCATCATATATCCTCGGCACGGCAAGCCTGCCGAATCTGAGATATACAGGGCCCTCATACTCTGCTGCAGCAAAAACAGCCTCACGAGCCTCGATATCGTCTGCAGGATTGATTATTACCATGCCTGGGATAGTTCTCATAAGGGCAATATCCTCGCAGCACTGATGGCTTGCCCCATCCTCCCCAACGGAAATACCTGCATGGGTAGCTCCGATTTTAACATTCAGATGAGGGTATCCGATTGTGTTGCGTACCTGCTCAAATGCTCTGCCTGCCGCAAACATTGCAAAGGTGCTTGCAAACACGGTAAAGCCGATTGTCGAAAGTCCGCCCGCAATGCCGATCATATTACATTCCGCAATACCTGTATCAAAAAACCTGTCAGGAAACGCCTTTTTAAACATCCCTGTTTTGGTAGCTGCAGCAAGGTCGGCGTCAAGAACAATAGTTTTTTCATTCTTTTCACCAAGCTCAACAAGAGCCTTGCCGTATGCCTCCCTAGTTGCCGTTTTGATTATATCTGCCATTGCTTAACCCTCCAATTCTGCCAGCTCTGCCTTGAGCTCACTCATGGCCTGCTCATATTGCTCAGTGTTGGGTGCCGTGCCGTGC
>JAAZFZ010000181.1 GCA_012511485.1 Clostridiales bacterium
GAATTGGGGTTCTCCTGATGGCTAAGAAAAAATCAAAGGGCAAAAAAAAACAAAATAGAAGAAATTATCCAAATAAAAATGTCAAGCAAGCAGCCAGGAGCAATGCAAAAAAGAGCGTTTATCGCCCTGAAACAGTTTCAAAAAAGAAGCCACAACAATCGAAGGCAAAACCTAAAAAAACTAACACTACCCAAAAAGACATTTTTAATAAGGCCAATAGGTCTTTCTCAAAGCCCCAAAAGGCAAAAAAATACCCGAAGCGTGCGAAAAAAAGGCCTCTGCATAAGCTAAGATTGAAAGTGGCAGGTCTGCCCAAGAAGGTTATTGCTATTGCCTCGGTTGTTATTGTAATCATTTTGGCAGGTGGTGCATTTACCGCATATCATTTTGCATTCAAATATCAGATTCCTGCAGATGCAATTCAAAAGTATGCCGGCGTTGATGAAGATAACTATAATATCAGGGATATTAACATCGGCATCAATGAGCAGCTTCAAAAAGCCAAAGCACTGAAAACAAGGGGCGATAAAAGAGCTTTTAAATTCTTTGCCAGAGATGAGCTGGTTTTCAAAGAATGGTATGAGGAATCACCGTTTACCTTTGGCAATGTATCTTCAAATGATTGTGTTCTTATTGCATCAATTCTTCACAAAGATAATAATTTACTCTATCGCTCAAGAGGTCTGAAACCGGGCAAGCTTATTCCGAAAATAAAGCTGTTTAAGGAGTTGCCATATGGTTCATATGATGCTATGCTGGTAGTAGTAGGCTATGATGCCAAGACAAAGGAAATTAAAGGTGCCCAATACACACAGATAAGATTGGTGATAGGAATTGAGTACAGTGCCCAGTAGCAATACCAAACAACAACCTCACAAACGAGATGCAGTGAATAAAAAAGTTATTATTCTTTCTGTTTTAGGTTTGGTTTTAGTTGCAGCTTTGGTTTTTTTTATTAATTCCTATAATGTATTCAAAGCAATCGGCTGGCATCTTATGCCCGTAGCAAAAGCACAGGACGGCACCCTTTCCGTCACAGCAAAGGACGATTATGATTTATCCAGCATTCCTGACGATGAAATCAGGTTCAGAATAAATAACAACATCACCTTTGAAGATGGTTACTCAAAAGGTGATGTCATGCTTGAAAATCCAAAGGCTTGCAAATACAGCATAAGGTTCAGCTTTTATCTTTCCAGCACAAGCGAGCTTATATATATGTCGGATTTATTAGAACCCGGTCAATGTATAACAAGCGACAAGCTGAGTGTCTACCTTAAAAAGGGAAAATATGAGTGCGCTTATTCTGCCGAAGCGTATGAAAATGAAACGCTTATCGGCACCAACGGCGGGTTTTTAACTATAAATGTCAAAAACTAGGCTCCGACACCGGCAAACTAAAACTCTGCCTCATTATTGAGTTTATCTCTTGCTATCTCCCTTTCCAAATCCATAGAATATATTTGGAGCGCTCTCAGTTGGCTTTTTCTGTGATTAATGCTGAGAGTTCTGCGCTTGAGAGTGTCATTGACTTCGGCAATGCGTGCTTCAAGGTATTGGCGTTTAGTCATCACTATTACCTCTTATAATTATTGGAGCGGTATATCCGCTCCTTTGTATATTATTGGATATATTTCAAATCATATTTATTGTTAGTAGAGTTGATAAAAATATAATATACAAAATATGGAAAAGAAAGGAGATATAATGATGAAGTGTAAACGGTTCGGTGATACTGTCGCAGTTAGGCTCAACCGTGGTGAAGATATCGTCAGCTCCATCCAAACACTCAGCAAAAAAGAAGGAATCAAGCTTGCAACGGTATCGGCAATCGGAGCTGTCGATAATGTTACCTTTGGCCTATACGACATTGAAAAGCGTGAGTATAAAGAAAACAGAATAAGCAAGCCCCTCGAAATAGTATCATTTTGCGGCAATACTACACTCAAAGACGGTGAACCCTTCCTCCACCTTCATGCAAGCTTTGCTGACAGTGATGGCAATGTTTTTGGCGGTCATCTCAACGAGGCAAGAGTCAGTGCAACCTGCGAAATTTTCATCAAGCTCATTTACGGCAGCATTGACAGAAAGTCGGACGATGAAACAGGCCTGTATATTTTTGATATTTAACAGTGATAGGATAATAACATGATAAAGGACGATTTAAAGGCATTTCTGCTTGAAAAAGGTGTCAGCGATGTTGGCTTTGCCTGTATAAATGACGGTGATTTCGGCTCCTGCAAATACGCTGTGAGCATAGTTGTCAGACTTTCAGACGCAATAGTCGATGAGATAGACAGCTCACCGACTCATACATATTTCAACCATTATAGAACTGTGAATGCTTTTATTGACAGTGTTTTGTTGCAGGCAGGTGTCTTCCTTGAAAAAAGGGGCTACAGGTACATAACTGTTGCAGCCTCTCAGAGCATAAACAACAATGGGTGGAGCTTTAGGGGAAGGTACTCGCACAAAAAGGTTGCCTGCCTTGCAGGGCTTGGAGGGATAGGGAAAAGCACATTGTTTCTACACAGGGAATATGGTGCCAGAGTCAGGCTCGGCACAGTTTTCACCGATTGCCCGTTAACTAATGAGCTTTTTGAGCCTATTGACATTTGTAAAGGCTGCGACATTTGTGTAAAAGCTTGCCCCTGCGGCGCAATAATCGGCAGAGAATGGTCCCCTGCGCTTTCGAGGCGTGATATGTTTGCTGCCGAAATATGCAGTGAATATATGAAAAGGGAATTCCAAAATATTGGCAGGGGAGCGGTATGCGGTATATGCATGAGAGTTTGCCCTGCACAGCTCAAATAATTGAAAATCATGATTTGGCCACATAATCTTAACTAATAAACAATCTCTCGGAATTAAAAAACAAAGGACTTTATGTTCGGCGTATTTTTGCACGAACAAAAAACATTATGTTAGGAGAAAAGTAGTTGAAGAATGTTATTTCGGCAATAATGCTTTTGACTTTTTTGGCATCTTCAATTGTATCATGCTCACGATTTTTCGGGAATGAGCCTGAGCGGAATGAAACAGCCACCGAAACTTCTGAGCAGTCAACAATAGCAACAACTCTTCTGGGTGAAAGCACAACCGAAGAGCCGGTTATCACACAGTCGACCTCTGCCCCGATTTTCACCACTACAACTGAACCTGCTCTTTCAACCACCAAAAGAAAAACTACGACAAACAAAAAAACGACCACCACAAAAAAAACTTCACAAGAATCCAAAATTGAAATCAGTGCATCCTCAGTTAATGCTCCGGCAGCTAACACAAAAGTACAAAGAGCCTGGCGTGTCAAATCCGGAGGCGTAACTGTAGAGGTGCATAAGCTGGCCTATGGAGCTCCCGAATGGAGAACCTTTTCTAAAAAATACACAAAAAGCATGAATTATCAGCAAATCTGCAATATCGCAATAATAACCTGCCCCGCCAATCGCTTCAGGTGCAAATGTGCGGAACAGCTCCTCGGCAGGGAGGAGGGTCTTGTTTATGATATGGCAAGGTCTGCGGGTGCGCTTGTTGCAGTTAACTGTGAAGGCTATTCAGGCCATTGGGACACCAGCGTCAAGGAAAAACGATTTATTACCAACGGCCCTGTTGTGAGAGACGGAAATATAGTGCAGAACTCAAGCGGAGCTGATAATTTTTATTTGATTTATAAGAACGGCACATGGACCGATGTCGAAAAGGTCAGCGGTTCAAATGTTAACTCTTTAATAAATAATGGCCTGAGCTTCACTCTTGTCCCTCAGCAAAAGGTTATCTGGGACGGTAAAAATGTCCTTACAGGCAATATGGCTAATGAATCCGCTTCGCAGACAAGAAACAGGACAATGATAGGCTGGATTGACAGCACGCATTATGTTATGGCTGCGGGTGAATTCATGCGGATAAACGAAATGGTTGAGGTTTTGCTTGATTACGGTGTTAAAAAAGCATTTATGCTCAACGGCGGAAACTGCTCCTATATGTATCTCAAGGGTGTCGGTAATGTTACAGGCACAATTTCACCTAAAATGAAATATCAGGATAAGGTGAATGTTCTCGAGCAGGAGTTTTATGGAACAAATTCATTACTAGGCAAAGGCAAAGCCAAGCCTCTCGGGGAGGCGTGCCCTGCAAAAGATATAGTATATGTGTATTAATTAGGAGGAAAATGCTTGAAAACCCAGACAATTACCCTCTCGGGAGGGGAAAATGTTACGCTTACAACCTACATTCTTGACAGTTCACCTGAAATGTCAAATATGCTCAAAAAAAGAGGAATATTGATATGCCCGGGCGGAGCTTATAGAGCCTGCTCTGACAGAGAGGCAGAGCCTGTTGCAATGGCATTTCTGTCTCAGGGCTACAATGCGTTTGTGCTGCGCTATTCTGTCGGTGAGGGAGCCGCAAAATTCCCCCGCCCTTTGGAGGATGCAGAAGAGGCATTGGAGCTTATCCGAAACAACGCTGACGAATGGGAAGTCTATGAGGATAGAATTGCAGTTCTCGGCTTTTCGGCAGGCGGTCACCTAGCAGCTGCGCTTTCAACAATGGGCAGGCTTCGCCCGAATGCGGCAGTTCTGGGATATCCATGTATTCTCGATTCGACAAGCCCTCTTCTCGCAGAGCCTGTGCCATCTCTTGAAAAAGAGGTGGATGAAAAAACACCGCCCACATTTATCTTTGCAGCGGCGAATGACACCTGTGTCCCAATAGAAAATTCCATCGAATATGCAACGGCTCTCAATAAACATAACATTCCGTTTGAAATGCACATATTCAGCGGCGGCGGCCACGGTTTTTCCCTCGGCACGGAAGTAGTGTTCTCAAATGAGAAAAGCCTGAATGAAAACATTTATTCAAAGCGCTGGGTAAAGATGTGCTTTGACTGGTTGAACTGCGTGTTGTAGGATTGCAACAGATTGTTTTTACTTCCAATAATTTAAATCAAAAAAATTAAATTCTAATAACGACGGACAAAAAGCGAGAGTTAGTATTATTGCACTTTGTCCAACTCCTATTGTGAAAATGAGAATAACCTTGAAAAGAAAACCTGCCGAAAGAAATTCTCTCGGCAGGTTTTATGATTTTTTTCATCCATATCAGCTGCTTGTTGTTGTTTGGGTCTTAACCTCTACTGCCGAATCGGCAACAAGGTTCATGACCTTGGTGAGAAGAATACCCATGCTTATCTTTTCCTTGCCAAGTTTTTTTTCAAGCTCCTGCTCTGATGAGTAGTCCTGTTTATTCTCCTCGTAATATTGCGAAAGCCCTTGCTCATATTCGGCATCCGAAACAGTCAGCTTCTGCTCTTTTGCAATATACCAGCAGACCAGCTCCTCCGCAACGCATTTTTCGGCATATTTTCTGGCTTCCTTTTCAAAACTTTCCTGAGTTTTTTTTGAATTTGACAGGTATTCCTCAAAGCTTATTGAGCTTTGCTCGACATAATCCTCTTGCTCCTTATAGTAGCTTTTTGTGTACCTGTCAATTGCCTTTTGCGGATAGGCAATTATTTTAGAATTCTTGACAACAATATCCCAAACATCATCCATCTTTTTTTCACGGATGTTATTTTCAATTGAGCTTTTGAGGAAATCCAGGAGTTCCTCGGCGGTGCTGTAGCCTGAAATGTCAAAAATAACCTGTGAAGTTAGCTCTGAGTAGATAATCGGGCGAATTTCCTTAATTTTAATGCTATATATTATTTTTTTACCTGCAACCTCGCCGTAGCTTTCGCTGTCGGGGACAGAAAACTGAACCTTGGCAGTGTGGTTAATTTTCGCACCGATTAGGTATTTGCTCCATGTTGCAAAAGCATTGATGCCCGTGACTATGATGTAATCCTTCTGGCTGCCACCCTCAAAGGCAACTCCGTCAATTGTTCCGATAATGTCAACAGTCAGGTAATCATCCTGCTGAACTGCTCTGTCTGACACTGGGCTTCCCAATGTATATTCGTTGTTGTCATAAAGGCAGTCCTTAACGGCAACAAGCAAATCATCCTGAGTTACTTTGTCTGTCTGCGGGATTTCCACCCCCACATACTTGCCAATCTTGACATATTTACTTAAATCAAGGTTCTCATATATAGCTTTCTCATCTGTATCGGAACAGCCATAAAAAGCTGTAACAGAAAAAAGAGAAAAAGCAATAAAAAAAGCTAGAAGTCTTTTCATTAATCCATGCTCCCTTTTTCATTTTTTCGCAAAGTGTTCAATTTCTCGATATCCGTTTTTTTGACCTTTAGAATAATTCTCAGTTGGGCAAATACCTGCCTGCGCTTAAAAAGCATGAGCTTAATGAATCTTGCAATCCAAATAAAGGGGAGTAAAGTAGAATGCCTTTCCAGAATGGGATAGGCAGCGCATAGCCTTGAAAAAGGTGGAAATATTTTTTTGAATAAATATCGGAGCTTGACCATCGCACACGGGGCATTATTTCCTTTTTTGAGTTCAGTTGCAACAAGGTTACTGTAGCTGCCGAAGGTCCCGTTCGAAAGAATAAAGTCGCTCAGAGCTTGAATTCCCTTTGAATCTTCAAGCCCGTCGAACCAGCAATCGGCAAGGCGCTTGAGGTTTATCTCAAAACTAATGGCACCACAGCTTTCAAGAACACTGTTAATTCGACAAAAATCCAGCTTATTCCAAAATGTTTTATTATAAACATAAACATCCATAGCTGCACGGACTCCAATGCCCGTTTTTTCAAAGTGCCTATAGCTATGAAGAATCATGTATATGTAAAAATCCTCATTGCTCATTTCATAGCAGTGTGAGGTTCCGCTCTTTTTTGTGAATCTTTCCCACGGGTTTGAAAAATAATCCCCCCCGTCATTTTGCAAAGAGTTATGCATTTCAACTGTTATGCCGGAGGGCTTTTTATAGTGATATTGATTATTGTAAAGGGGAGAACCTTTATATCCTAATGAGATCATGCATTCGTTCATTTTAGCGAATTGTTCCTGCCTGAACAATATATCAATATCGCCCATAGAGCGCATTACCTCAGCGGGGTAGTATTTCTTTAATACATAACCCTTTA
>JAAZFZ010000182.1 GCA_012511485.1 Clostridiales bacterium
CATACACCTTCTTTGCCGCAAAGGGCAGAAGTGTAGGCACATCCCTGTGCGAAACGGATAAGCTTGACCTTGCATTGCGCATGATTGAAAAGGCAAAGGAAAAGGGCGTCAAATTCCTTCTCCCCGTTGATACAAAGGTCGGCAAGGAGTTTGACAAGGACACTGAGTTTAAGACAGTTGATTCAGACAAGATTCCCGACGGATGGATGGGGCTTGATATCGGCGAAAAAACTCAGGCCTTGTTTTCAGACGCCATAAAGGGCAGCGGCACTGTAATATGGAACGGGCCGATGGGCGTTTCCGAGTGGGAGAATTTTGCACAAGGCACAATTGCGGTCGCAACTGCAGTTGCTGACTCAGGTGCGGTTTCAATAATCGGCGGCGGCGACTCGGCTGCTGCTGTTCATAAGCTCGGCTTTGCAGATAAAATGTCCCATATCTCAACAGGAGGCGGAGCTTCGCTTGAATTCCTTGAGGGCAAGGAGCTGCCTGGAATTGCCGCACTTAATGAGAAATAATTTTTAAGCAATAAATTAATGACAGCTTTGAAGGGGGAGGTGAATACCTTCCCCTTGCAATGAATGAAAGGACGATTACAATAATGGACAAGCAGCTTCGCAAGGTAGTTATCGCAGGCAACTGGAAGATGAACAAAACCCCGGCCCAAACAACCGCTCTGATTAATGAGATAAAGCCCCTGGTCAAGGATGCAAAATGTGATGTGGTTGTATGCGTGCCGTATATTGACCTTTTTGCCGCACTCGAGGCAACAAAGGGCACAAATATCAAGGTCGGCGCCGAAAACTGTCACTGGGCAAAGAGCGGTGCATTCACAGGCGAAATATCTGCAGATATGCTAAAGGCCTGCGGTGTGCCATATGTCGTTATCGGTCACAGTGAACGCCGCACATATTTCGGTGATACGGATGTAACCGTGCGTGACAGAACAAGGGCGGCTCTCGATGCAGGGCTGACAGTTATTCTCTGCGTGGGCGAATACCTTGAGCAAAGGCAGCAGAATATAACAATGGAGGTAGTCCGCCAACAGGTTAAAATAGCCCTTAATGGGGTTAGCGAGCAGGAGCTTGACAATATTATCATTGCCTATGAGCCTGTCTGGGCTATCGGCACGGGGCTTACCGCAACAGCGCAGCAGGCAAACGAGGTCAACAAGGGCATTCGTGACCTTATCTGTGAGCTTTACGGTAAAACAGCGGCCGATAAAACAGTTGTTCAATACGGCGGTTCAATGAATGCGGCAAATGCGCAGGAGCTGCTCAAACAGCCTGATGTTGACGGCGGACTTATAGGCGGTGCCTCACTCAAGGCAGCGGATTTTGCGGCAATTGTTGCGGCAGCATCCAAGTAAGGGAGAGGTATAAATATATGAGTAACAATAAACCCGTATTACTCTGCATAATGGACGGATTCGGCAAAAACGGAAGTAGCTACGGCAACGCAATTGATGCCGCGAAAACACCCAACCTCGATAGGATTTTTGCCGAAAACCCACTTACATATATTGGGGCTTCGGGCATGGATGTCGGCCTGCCGGAGGGGCAGATGGGCAACAGCGAGGTCGGCCACACAAATATCGGTGCCGGTCGTGTTGTCTATCAGGAGCTTACCCGAATTACCAAATCCATAAAGGACGGCGACTTTTTTGAGAATGAGGCTTTTGTCGGAGCCGTCAAATCCGCATTGGAAAAAGGGACAGCGCTTCATCTCATCGGCCTTATGTCCGACGGCGGAGTTCACAGCCACAACACGCATTTGTGGGCATTGGTTGAGCTTGCCGCCAAAATGGGGCTGAAAAAGGTTTTTGTTCACTGCTTGCTTGACGGGCGTGATGTCCCGCCGACCTCGGGTGCGGGTTTTGTTGAGGAGTGTCGGCAAAGGCTTCTGAAAATCGGAGCGGGCAAAATTGCAACGGTAATGGGACGCTACTATTGCATGGACAGGGATAACAGATGGGAAAGAGTCGAAAAGGCATATGCCGCCATGGTTTACGGCGAAGGCATTTTTAACGAAGACCCCGTCAAGGCAATCAAAGAATCCTATGAAAATACAGACGCTGAGGGCAAGAATATAACAGACGAGTTTGTTGTGCCGACAGTCTGCGTCAAGGGAGCGGAAATAAGGGAAAACGACAGTGTGATTTTCTTCAATTTTCGGCCCGACCGTGCAAGGGAAATCACAAGAAGCTTTGTTGATGAGGATTTCAAGGGTTTTGAACGCAGGAATGGCTTCTTCCCTCTCTACTATGTTTGTATGACTCAGTATGATGCCTCCATGCCAAATGTCAGAGTTGCATTTAAACCCCAGTCGCTGCAAAACACTTTGGGCGAATACCTCTCAAGGCTCGGCAAAAAGCAGCTTCGCATAGCGGAAACCGAAAAATACGCACATGTAACCTTCTTTTTTAACGGTGGAGTCGAAAAAGTCTATGACGGGGAGGACAGGGTGCTTATTCCCTCTCCTAAGGTTCCGACCTATGACCTGAAACCCGAAATAAGTGCAATTGAAGTCACAGATGCCGTTATTAAAAAAATCGAAAGCAGAGCATATGATGCAATAATTCTAAACTATGCAAACTGCGATATGGTAGGGCATACGGGTATATTTGAAGCTGCCGTCAAGGCAGTCGAAACAATTGACACCTGCGTGGGCAGAGTGAGCGATGCGGTGTTGAAAACGGGCGGAGCCATGCTCATTACCGCAGACCACGGGAATGCGGATAAAATGTACGAGCAGGACGGCTCACCCTTCACGGCACACACAACCAATGCCGTTCCCTTTGCCGTTGTCGGGTACCCATGCAGCTTGCGCAGAGGTGGAAGGCTTTGCGATATAGCCCCAACAATGCTCAAGATAATGGGAATCCCACTGCCTGAGGAAATGACGGGCAAAAGCATTGCAGAATAAATAAAACACACTTATTGCCGATGTCTCAATTTTTAGCGAGGCATCGGTATTTTTTTGCAAAATTAATATTAAAATCTTTGTTTTGTGCATATGTGTAAAATAGTCAGAATTATATTTCAAAATTTTTCTGGACATTTTTTTACAGGTATTGACATTTACTACCTACATCTGTAAACTATTAATTGGGAAAATAATACATCTTCAAAAACTATAAAGGACTGATTATTTTGCACAAAAAGATAGCAAAGGCTCTTGCATTTCTAATGGCGGTTATCCTTATCCTTTCTTTTGCAGGCTGCGGCGGCAAGGATGAACCAACCACACAACCGGATGCCACACAGGCTGTCGCTACAACAGAGCCCAGTGTATCCGAAGAGGATTCAACAACGGTGACCGAAACCAGCAGCGAGGACAGCACAACAACCAAAACAGAAACAACTACCGAACAGCCCAAGGAGCCCTCGGTTATCAGCGGAAAAAGTGATATTGTTAATTATTTTAATGACGCTACGGCAAAGGCAGTAAGCTCAAAAGCAGGGTTCAAAAAGATAAAAACCACCACAGTTAATAAGCTTGAAATGGGTAATTTGGCAAAGTTTAAAATCGTGCGTGAAACGATTGGCAAATTCCTTGATGAAGGAACAACAACCGTTAATGCCGCAAAGGGCAAGGATAACAGTAAAGAGCTAATGAAAAGTGTGCTCAAAGCGTCCGATGTCAAAAGTGCTGCCTGCACCCTTTCCTCAGATAAAAAGTTTTATGAAATAGAGATGGATTTAATTGAAGACCCCAACCCGCGAAAAGGTTCAAGTCCTCTGGGCAGAGTTACAAAGGACTTCAAAACAGCAAAAGAGATTTCAGACGGGCTGGTTGAAGGCGGCGCTTCTGCAAAAACGGTAGATGAGCAGATTCCGAGGTGTGAAATCGAGGCAAAAATTGATGCTTACAGCGGCAAGCTCGTTTCCTTAACCGTTAGCTTTGATTTTAATGTTCAAATGACAAAGGTTAAATATCTTTTCGTTACAATTGACGAAGGAAACGGTGAAGCCTCAACCCTGGTTAAGTACACCAACTTCGTATGGTAATCAAATAAAACAGGCGGCTGTCGGCTTCGACAGCCCCTTTTGTTGTTAGGGACGGGCAAGAATATTATTTTTCATTCAAATCATTGACATTATATCCCAGTTAATATAAACTTTTATTGACAGTTATTTGAAAGGAGATATTATCATGAAAAAGCTAGTTTCACGCTTGTTTGCGCTGCTTATGGCAATTGTAATGATTTTTTCATTTTCAGCCTGCGGCGGAGACAATGATACAACCGAGCCCGAGAGCACAACAAAGGCAGAAGAAGTTGATGCTTCAGTCGAGGAAACGAGCGGCACTGAGGAATCAACGGAGGATACCTCAGCAACCGACGACACCGATGTTTCCGCAACTGAAGATAATGACGATGTCACAACAAAGGCACCTGTAAAAATCAGTGCCCCGGTTAACGGCTCAACTGCGCAGATTGTTAAATTCTATAACGACTATGCAAACGCAACCAAGGCTTATAAGGGTACGGTTAAGATTGCAAAGTCCGAAGGCTCGACTTCAGAGTTTACAGAAATTAAAGGACCTGTCGGTTTATTAAAAGGTATTCTTAACGGTATGCTTAAAAAAGCTACGGGCGAGCCCAGAAGCCTGAATAAAACCTTTAAGAACGGAGTGAGCAGCGACGGCGATAAGCTCATTAAATTTCTGCCGCCTTCAGGGAAAAATTATATGAGCGCACTCGAGCCTGCCGGTGCAAAATCAGCAACCTGCAAGCAAGTTAGCGGCGGCTATGAGGTTGAAATCAAGCTGATTCAGGAAGTAGTCGGATATAACGGAAAACCCAAATGGCACGACTGCACAATGGATACTCTGACGGTTGATGATAAGGATGTTGAACCGTTTGAAATTGTTAAGGATAACAGCTGCAAATTCGATTATACCGGGGCAACAATTAAAGCGGTGTTTGACACTCAGGGTCGCCTCAAGAGTCTGAGTATTGAGGAGCCGGTAATGATCACTGCAACGCTGACGAAGGGCATCATCTCCCTCGATGTTGAAATAAAAGGATGCTGGAAACAGGATGCAACCTTAACATATTAATCAGCATTAATTAAAGACAGCCGGCTAGGCCTGTTTGGCTCAGCCGGCAGTTTTATTTTTTGAAAGCGGGCAAAGTGCGTTATCTATATTCCAAAGTATATGCAAGGGGATAGCACCGTGCCCGTTTTTAGTGATACTATCTTTTTTCAACAGACCTGCGCACAGCCTTAATTACCTCAACAATCGGAATAATCGTGAAGGCTAGAGC
>JAAZFZ010000183.1 GCA_012511485.1 Clostridiales bacterium
AAGGGGCAGGTCATCGGCATCGAAAACGGCAAGGTAACCCTTTCGGAGCAGACTTCGGTTCATGCCGCATACAGGGTTACAAAGCATCTTTTCAAGCGTGGTGCATCTTCGATTATCACTCTGATATATGGGGAACAAACCAGCGAAAAACAGGCTGATGAGCTCCAGTCAATGCTTAAAGCAAAATACGGCAGCGATGCTGATATTTCAGTCATAAACGGAGGACAGCCGGTCTATTATTTCATCATTTCGGTTGAATAATTGAGTATGAAGCTGGACACGGAAATAAAATTTCTAAAGGGCGTCGGTCAGTGGCGTGCGGAGCGGCTCAAAAAGCTCGGCATTGCAACTGTCGGCGACCTTTTATGCTATTATCCCAGAGCCTATGAGGACTGGAGCAATGTGGTAGCAATTAAAGACGCACCTTTTGGCGAAACCTGTTGCATTAAGGCGATTGTTGACAGAAAACCTACCGCACAGAAAATCAGGGACGGGATGACAATTTTCCGCACCGATGTAACCGACGGCGAGTGTCTCATGCAAATCACTATTTTCAACAGCAAATATGAGGCAGAGAAGCTCATTGAAGGCGAGGAGCTGCTGTTTTACGGCAAAGTTACGGGCAACACTAATTTTAGGGAGATGACCTCCCCTTCCATTGAGAAGGCGGAAAACGGAGAGGTTATCAGGCCGATATATTCTCAGACACAGGGCATAAACTCTAAGCTGCTTGTAACCCTTGTTGCACGGGCATTTGAAATGTGCAGTGAGGAATTGACTGACCACCTGCCCGTTGCACTGAGAAAAAAATACGGGCTTTTACCCTATAAGAGTGCTGTCAAGAACATACACTTTCCGTCAGATAATCAATACCTTGCTTTGGCAAGGCGCACTCTGATTTTTGAGGAGCTTTTAATTCTGCAGCTGGGACTGTTAAGGCTACGGGGCAGAAGCCGTGAGTTCACAAATGTCAGGATTCTCAAGGATTTCAGCAATGAGTTCTTTTCCCTCCTGCCCTTCGAGCCTACAGGAGCTCAAAGGAAGGTTATATCTGAAATAATAACGGATATGGCAGGTGAGCTACCCATGAGCCGCCTGCTTCAGGGCGATGTCGGTAGCGGCAAAACTGCGGTTGCTGCCGCCGTAATTTTCAGCACCTACAAAAACGGGTATCAGAGTGCGCTCATGGCTCCTACGGAAATTCTTGCACAGCAGCATTACAAAACACTTCACTCAATACTTGAAGGCACCGGGATAAACATTGAACTTCTGACAGGCTCAACCGCGGCAAAGAAAAAGAAGGAAATAAAGGCAAAGCTTCCAAGCGGCGAAATCCAGCTTATTATTGGCACCCATGCGCTGTTGCAGGATGATGTTCAGTTTAAATCCCTGGGGCTGGTAGTTACAGATGAGCAGCACAGGTTCGGTGTCAGGCAACGTGCAGCTCTCGGCATTAAAGGCAACAATCCCCACACTCTTGTCATGTCCGCTACGCCAATACCCAGGACTCTTGCCCTGATTATCTACGGCGACCTTGACATTTCGGTGCTTGACGAGATGCCGCCGGGCAGAAAGCCAGTTGAAACATACTTCGTGAACAGTCAGCTCAGAAAGAGAGCTTATACTTATGTTAAAAAGCATATCAATATGGGCAGGCAGGGGTATATAGTATGTCCCCTGGTTGAAAAGGGCGAAACGGACCTCGCCTCGGCTCAGGGCTATATGCAAGAGCTGGCGCAGGGGTTTTTCAAGAGCTACAGTGTCGGTCTGCTGCACGGAAGAATGAAGCCAAGGGAGAAGAATCAGGTTATGTCCGGCTTTGTCGGCGGTGAAATTGACCTGCTGGTTTCAACAACCGTTATTGAGGTTGGAGTTGATGTTCCCAATGCGGTTATTATGGTTATAGAGAATGCGGAAAGGTTCGGGCTTTCACAGCTTCACCAGCTTAGAGGCAGAATCGGCAGGGGGAGTGACCGCTCAACCTGTATTCTGATATCAGATGCTCAAAACGGTGAGGCTATGCGGCGGCTTAAAATAATGACACAGACTACGGATGGGTTTAAAATTGCCGACGAGGACCTTAGGCTCAGGGGATCGGGCGATTTCTTCGTCTCCGGTCAACACGGGCTCCCCGTACTGAAAATCGCAGATATGCTCAAAGACACCACGGTTTTGCGGCGGACAAATGCAGCAGCTGCAGAGA
Source organism: Clostridiales bacterium (assembly GCA_012511485.1). GTDB lineage: Bacteria > Bacillota > Clostridia > Oscillospirales > Acutalibacteraceae > JAAZFZ01. The sequence continues at coordinate 2,204 of JAAZFZ010000183.1, forward strand.
TTATTGCAAGTGATTCGGAGCTTAGGGCTCAAGAGAATAAGGGGTTAAATGTAGCAATAGCCACCCTTTTCAAAAACATTAATCAGGCAGGTTTCAACTAATTCCATCCAATTTTAAGTTGATACTTGCCTTTTTTATTTCTATGGTTTATAATGAGGTAAATTTGTAACCTTTTGTAACCTTTTGAGGTAGGTACTATGTCTAATAATAATAAAAAGAAAAAAAACCCGAATAAAAACAGAATAAGAAATGAATATCTCGGCAAAAAGAATGCTCAAATAACTCTCAACCACGAAAACGGCAGTGATTTTGTTGGTGACATTTTTGACGATGTCTCTTTTGCGGAGCTTTACGGCACGCCGGACGAAATCAGCATTGAGCCTGCTGAAATAATCAGAAATTTCGATGATGACTTTTCAATGGAGATTTCAGATGAAATCATAGACGAAAGCACCGCCGGTACAAGAGAAAAGCAAGCGGGGCAAAAACCCTCGGCAGCTGTCAGCGTTCGTGAGAGTGAGGAGAAGGAGAAAATCCCCTCAGAAAAAAAAGAGCCCGAAAAGCGTCAAAAGCAAAAGGCTTCTGCGGTTGACCTCGTTTTTGCCTTTATTTGCGCTATCAGGGGCTTCTTTTCCATCTTCTATCGTAATATATACTATCTGGGGCTTGAAACATACAGGTATTCAAAGCGAATTCTCAAGGGCCTGTGGAAGA
>JAAZFZ010000022.1 GCA_012511485.1 Clostridiales bacterium
AAATCTCGTTGACGGTCATTAACCCGTCTTTTTGTTTTTTTAGATATTTATCAAAGTCGAGAATTTCTAATGCCGGTCGACCTTCTCTAAAGTCTGGTTTTTGTTTGGCAATCTCTTTTCCTTCAGAAGTTCTACACACAATCATATCTCGCTCAAATTCGGCAAACGCAAAAAATATAGTTCTAATTAGTTTTCCATTTGGAGAATTATCCATTATCCCCATGTTAAGAACATTCACTTTTACACCTTTGTCTATCAGCTCGGTATGCTGCCCTATGCGCTGTTTGTATCCTACGCTTCTTTTCTCCATTTGCTGCTGGAGCCGAATTTCGGCGATGACTTATATTTCGGCAGCGTACTCAAGGACAGCTCGGTCTTCAGTTGGCTTTCTTCGAGATACAACGGGCTCTCATCAAGGGTTATTATCGAGTTTATACTTGCCGAACTGTTGAGGCTACCGACACTTTGTTGGATTGTTCTCGATATTGCCGTTTTTACATTGGCTCTTTTTCTTTTATGTTATTTTTTCGCAGACGGTGACGACAGGGAGAGACAGCAGAGAGATGTTTTATTAATGTCTTCACTATTAATGGCGTACCCATTTGTCCATATGTCGTCTGCGGGCTGGGTTGCCACAACACTCAATTACCTATGGCCATTTGCGGCAGGGCTTGTCAGCTTAATACCTATAAAAAAATACCTCGACGACAATAAATGCAGATTTTTTGAATTCCCACTCTGCATTATCCTGATTATCTATGCATCTAATGTTCAGCAGATGGCCTATGTGCTGGTTATGGTTTTTCTCGGCTTCTTTATCTACCTTTTGATTGGCAGAAAAAAAGCAAAATGGTTTTTGGCAGTTGAGCTTATTTTTTCAGCGGCGGGGTTGCTTTTTCATATTCTATCACCTGCAAACGGCAACCGAACCTTCAGGGAAATCTGCAAGCACTATCCCGACTATCTGATGAATGGTTTTCTGCATAAAATCGAGCTGGGCATAACATCCACGGCAATGCATTTTTTGACTGTTCCGAATATTTTGTTTTTCGGTTTTTGCCTGTCGCTGCTTGTTCTTGTTATTGTAAAGTATAAGAAGCCTTTATTCAGAATTGCCGCAGCGGTTCCGCTTGTTACGGATATTTTGTACACCCTATATTATATTTTCAGGTTTCTTTTCAAACGTGAAATGTTTGATTATTCAAACCCGACAGGAATAACACCCGAAAATTTCTTCAATGTTTCGGCTTATATTTCGCTGTTTATATTTATGGCAGTTATGGTATGCATTGTTGTGAGCATATACCTTATATTTGAAAACAGTGCAAAAACTCTTTTGCTGTTATTCACTTTGTTTGTTGGGTATTCCTCAAGGATGATGCTTGCTTTTTCGCCCACAATTTATGCTTCGGGCACAAGAACCTATTTCTATCTTTATATATCTATAATAATTTGTATTTTTTTCCTGACTAAGGAGATGTTTTCGCTTTTCGGGTGTGTGGGCAAAAAACGGGTATATATTTGTATAGCCGCTCTGACCTTTGTGGCTGTCTTAATTAATGCCGCAATGATAATTCTCACGCAACTCAAATATTCAATAAAATAAGGGCGGGGATTTAACTCCCCTGCCCTCTGAATCTTACTTAACCGCTTACGGTTTCATAAGGCCATTCTATAATCCCGCCGAAATCGCTGACATTTGTGTAGCCAATGGCTATCAGCTTGTTGGCAGCCTGCCTGCTACGGTTGCCGGACCTGCAGTAAACAAGAATCTCATCATTAAGATTCGGCAGCAATTGAGGTTTTTCATCTGTTATGCTCTCGTTGGGAATAAGAAGTGCACCGGCGATATGCTTTGAATTATATTCTTCAACCGTGCGCACATCAACTATAATCACATCTTTATTCGAATCAATTCTCTCTTTTGCCTGATAAGGTGTTATCTTCTTATATTTTGCCCTAACCGAACCGGGCTTAGTGCTTTGCAGTGTTGAACTTATGTCGGATGCCGAATTTTGGCTCAGGTTGACACAGGCATTAAAAAGGCCGAGCAATGCAATAATTACCAGTGGCAAAATAGCGTTTTTAAACTTCAATTAATGACCTCCGAAAACAAAGTGCTATTATTATTTTCCCAAATATGCATAATTATTATAGATTTTTGAATGGATATTTTCTGTAACTCAGTCACAAACAGTATATAAAACGGCAATCCTCTCTCTTTTTTACAAAAAACACTTGTTGACAACAGCACTTAGATGTTAAAATATATACATATTTAATATACATTCTTGAAAAAGATGCGATGTATATTATTTCACTAAAATATAGGTGGAATCAGAATGGCTTATTTGGGAGAAAACATAAAAAAGCTCGGTTTTGGGCTTATGCGTCTGCCCATGAAGGGCAACGAGGTTGATATTGAGCAGACAAAGCAAATGGTTGACCTTTTTATGAAAAAAGGATTCACCTATTTTGACACGGCATACGGGTACATAGACGGCAAGTCCGAAGAAGCGGTAAAAACCGCTCTCGTTGACCGTTACCCAAGGGAGAGCTTTCAGCTCGCTACAAAGATGCCCGCGTGGGCAGGCGTAAAAACCGCCCAAGAGGCAAGGCAGATGTTCTACACCTCACTGGAAAGAACGGGTGCGGGCTACTTTGACTTTTATCTTTTGCATAATCTGGGGAAAGAGCGGACAAAGGTTTTTGACGATTTTAATATCTGGGACTTTGTTGCTCAGCAAAAGGAGAAGGGGCTGATAAAGCATTACGGCTTTTCTTTTCATGATAAGGCCGATGCGCTTGACCTCCTCCTGAAAAAGCACCCGCAGGCGGAATTTGTTCAGCTGCAAATAAACTATGCCGACTGGGAAAATGAAAGCATTGAGTCAAGAAAATGCTATGAGGTGGCAAGAAAACACAACAAGCCCATAATAATTATGGAGCCTGTTAAAGGCGGTTCGCTCGCTGATTTGCCCGACAACATTACTAAAATATTCAAAAATGCTAACCCTGAAGCCTCGCTTGCCTCATGGGCGATTCGCTTTTCGGCTTCACTCGACGGGCTTATAACCGTGCTGAGCGGTATGTCTAATATTCAACAGGTTGAGGATAATACATCCTTTATGGAGAATTTTGAGCTGCTAAATGATGGGGAGAGAAAAGTCATCACACTTGTGCAGAGGATTATGGCAAATTCTCCGCAAATCCCCTGCACGGATTGCAGATATTGCATAAAGGGCTGCCCGCAGGGAATTGTTATCCCCTCAATATTCGTGGCAATGAACAACTACATGATTTATAATAACCTGCAGGGAGCAAAGAGAAATTACTTTTGGGAAACAAAAGATAAAGGCAAGGCCTCGGAGTGCATTGAATGTGGCCAATGCGAAGCTGCCTGCCCTCAGCAGATACATATTATTAATGAGCTTAAAAAAGCGGCTCAATTGCTGGAAAACGGTTAAGGGTATGAAAACACCGCCCCTGCACAGAGCAAGGGCGGTGTTCTTATTTATTAGCACTATTAATTCAAAAAAACTGGCTTTCAAAGAGCGAGCGGTAAAATCCGCCTTCCCTTTGCATTAGCTGCTCATGGTTGCCTGCTTCAATGAGCATCCCGTTTTTTATAACCAAAATTTTATCTGCATTTTTTATGGTTGAGAGACGGTGGGCAACCACAATTGAGGTTTTTCCCTTCATGACAACCCCCATTGCCTCTTGCAACTTTTTCTCAGTGCTGCTGTCAACATTAGAGGTAGCCTCGTCAAGGATTATCATCGGGCTGTCAATAAGAATAGCTCTGGCAATGGTAATAAGCTGTTTTTGCCCTTTTGAAATGTTGCTTCCGTTTTCGTCAATTACAGTTTCATATCCCTTAGGGAGGGAGCTGATA
>JAAZFZ010000184.1 GCA_012511485.1 Clostridiales bacterium
AGCCGATGCAGACCTGGTCAACGGGTATTCTACCGATTTCGGTTACCTCCTAGACAATGTCGGGCATATGAGGCATTGCAGCCATGGGAGCAAGCTCCGACAGATTGATTTCAATAACCTCGTCATATTCGGCATCAGAGTCGGGGAGAAGCTCAACCCAATCCTTTTCACGACCCTGTGCTTTTAAAAATTCCCTTGTAACATCATCGGAAGGGAAAACAGAACTTGTCGCTCCAAGCTCTGCGCCCATATTAGTAATGGTTGCCCTTTCGGGAACGGATAAGGATTTAACACCCTCGCCGCCATATTCGATTATTTTGCCGACTCCACCCTTGACTGTCATAATCTGCAACACTTTGAGTATTATATCCTTAGCGGAAACCCATGGCGAAAGCTTACCCTTGAGGCTCACAAGCACCATTTTCGGCATGGTAATGTAATATGTGCCGCCGCCCATAGCTACGGCAACATCCAGCCCACCCGCACCGATGGCGAGCATCCCTATCCCACCGCCTGTGGGAGTGTGACTGTCTGAGCCTATTAGTGTTTTGCCGGGGATGCCGAACCTTTCAAGGTGAACCTGATGGCAGATTCCGTTGCCGGGGCGTGAAAACCTAACTCCTCTTTTTTTGGCGCAGCTCTGAATAAAACGGTGGTCATCCGCATTTTCAAAGCCTGTCTGAAGGGTATTGTGGTCTATATAAGCAACTGAAAGCTCAGTGCGGACTCTTTCAATGCCCATTGCTTCAAATTCAAGATATGCCATTGTGCCGGTTGCATCCTGAGTGAGAGTCTGGTCAATTCTGATTCCGACTTCGCTGCCGGCTTTCATTTCACCGGAAACGAGGTGGCTTTTAATAAGTTTTTGACCCAAAGTGTAACCCATTTTTTCAACTCCTAAAAATCTACATATAAATTCATATACATACAATATTAAGCTTTTGGCGTGTTTTTGTCAATTGTATAATGAACTGAAATATGCGTCGAGACGGAATAAATTGTGTATAAAAATAAAAAAATAACAATGAATGCCTTTGAGTGTTGCCCACGCCGGAAAACAGTGGTATAATAAGCATAATGCAAAATATAGAAATATGATTTTTGCCGTTTAGTTGAAACCTGTTCGGGCATAATATACCATTATTGCCGGAAATGAAGGTTTGACTTTTGAACACTGATAATTACGGAAATCTTTTTATTGACCCTTCGGAATTGCTTTGCGACGCTGAGGCAAGCAACGAGAATCCCCAAAACGATAAAGAAAATAAAAGCGTCGAAAATCCCTTAAATGATAATGACCAGAAGAACAATAACAATGATTCTCAAAATAATAACAAAATAATTGAATCGAGTTCAATTACCGTTGAGAAAAACGGGCATTTAATTCAGTCGATGACCATAATCGGGGAGATTGAGGGGCATTACGCTTTGCCTGCACAGACAAAAACAACCAAGTATGAGCATGTTATCCCTCAGCTTGTTGCGATTGATGAGAGTAAGGATATTGAAGGCTTGCTCATTATCCTCAACACCGTCGGTGGTGATATTGAGGCAGGTCTTGCAATTGCAGAGCTTATTGCGGGCATGAGAAAACCGACTGTTTCTCTGGTGCTCGGAGGCGGCCATTCAATTGGAGTTCCGCTTGCTGTAGCTGCTGACTGTTCATTTATCACTCTTTCAGCAACCATGACCATTCATCCCGTAAGAATGAACGGTCTTGTTCTCGGAGTGCCTCAGACAATGTCCTATTTTGAGCAGATGCAGGAGAGGATTGTTCGTTTTGTCGCAAACAATTCTCATATTGACCCGGATAAATTCCGACAGATGATGCACGAAACGGGGCAGCTTGTTATGGATTTGGGGACGGTCCTCAAGGGTGAGGACGCCGTGAGTGTCGGACTTATTGACAATGTAGGCAGCTTATCCGATGCAGTCGACTGCCTTGAAGCATTGATAGATAATAATCAAAATCAAAATCAAAATCAAAATCAAAATCAAAACTAGAGGTTCGGTGATTTTATTTGACAATTTTCAAAGCCATTATTCTGGGTTTCGTTCAGGGCGTAACGGAGTTTTTGCCAATTTCATCAAGCGGGCATTTATCGGTATTTCAGCACTTTCTGGGTACAAGCGGCGAGAACTCCCTGCTGTTTTCGGTGCTGTTACATATTGGCACTTTGATAGCCGTTCTAGCAGTTTACTATAAAACTGTTATCGAGCTTATAAAAGAGTTTTTTATACTTATTCGAGATATTTTTACAGGCAAATTTAAATTTAAGCAAATGAGCGAGCCGAGACATATGCTCTTGATGTTCGTTATTTCATGTATGCCGCTATTACTTCTGCTTATACCTATCGGCGGCGGCAGAAACCTTATGGATGCTTTGGGTGGCCTTGCGGAGGATAAGGATATTTTCGTTGAGGGTATTTGCTTTCTTTTCACTGCATTCCTATTGCTTTTTGGTTCATGGCGGGTAAAGAATATGAAAAGGCTGCGTAAAAGGGTTGAACCAAAGGATGCCGTTGCAATCGGCTTTGCTCAGGCGGTTGCCGCAGGCTTTCCCGGAATCTCCCGTTCGGGCTCAACCATTTCCGCAGGTCTTATCAGAGGCGTTTCAAAAGGCTATCTGGTAAGGTATTCCTTTATTTTGGGTATTCCTGCGATTCTTGCCGCTAGTGCAGTTGAGGTAAAGGATGCGGTTGAAGTAGGCAGCTCACTTGAGCTTTTGCCAACAATTGTCGGAGTTCTCGTTGCCGCCGTTGTTGGGATTGCGGCAATAAAAATTCTTGAATGGCTCGTTAAAAGCGATAAGTTCAAATTCTTTGGTTACTATTGCCTTGCCATTGGTATTATTGTAATTATTGCCGGAATTCTTGAAAAAACAGGCATCATTGCCGTTTAATTATTATAATATTTGGAGAGAAATATGGCTCAGTCAACAAAGAGGAAGTCTTCAAAAAACAATTCAAAAAGCAAACCGCAGGCACGAAGCGGCGGTAACACAGCAAAGAACACAAAGCCCGAAATGACTTCGGTACAGCGTCAGAAGCTGGCTGTAGTCCTCATGGGCATATCTGCCTTTCTGCTCTGCATCGTCTTTATTGAAGGGCAGAGCGTATGGCTGTGGTTGCATAACGCTTTGCTCGGAGCATTCGGATTTTGTGCCTATTTGATGCCGCTGATGCTCATTTATATTGCTGTGGTTGCCGCCTTAGACAAGCCTTTGGGGAGCGTATCCTCAAAGCTCGTTGGGACGGGTATTCTCATTATTCTTATCGGCGGTGCAATACACATCTTTTTAAAAGATGAGTTATATCTGCTGAATGAGGGAATTACTGCTCAGATGAAAAATGCGTGGGCGGCAGATAGCTATGTCAGCAGCGGTGGTGTCATCGGTGCGTTGTTTGGCGGTACTCTCACAGAGCTTTTCGGTAAAAAAGGTGCGGGTATAACCGTTATAATTATGATGATTATCGGCATAATGCTGCTGACAGGCATAAGCCTAATCAATCTCTACAGAGCGTTGGCAATGCCCGTAAAGAAAGTCGCAACTCTTACAGATGAAAGAATGGAGAATAATCTTAAAAGGCAGGAGCTTCGCAGACTAAAGGCAGAAGAAAAAGCCGAGGCGGCTGCAAATGAAAAAAAAGCGAGCAAAAAAGATAATAGGATACCCTCAGTTGAGGTCGGCCCGGATGCCACACCTGAATTCAGTATGGAAGACAGTTTTCCGCACGACTTCATATCAACCGAAATGCCTAAGGATATACTCAATACAGAAATCCCCGCCATGCCTTCGGCCTTCGGCTTTTTTGATAAGACAGCGGTTGAGAATGACCTTGCCTCCGAGCCGGTGCCGATAGAATCTATTCTTTCGGGAGAAAGCACGCAGGAAGTCAAAAAAGAATCAAAAAATAAAGCCAATAAAAAAGATGGCGATGCCGAGGGTCTTATTTTCACGACTGCCAAAAACGAATCAAAAAAAATACAAAAGTATAAGCTTCCGCCGATTGATTGTCTGAATGAATCCAATTCATCGGGCTTCTCCTCCAATGCCGAAGAAATTGAAATAAACTCAAGGAAGCTTATAGATACGCTCAACAGCTTTGGAGTCAAGGCAAGAATTCTGGATGTTTTCAGAGGGCCTTCCGTCACACGGTATGAGCTTTTGCCGGCAGAAGGAGTCAAAATCAGCAAAATCACAAATCTTTCAGACGATATTGCAATGCGCCTTGCCGCAACAGGCGTCAGAATAGAAGCACCGATTCCCGGCAAAGCTGCTATTGGCATAGAAATCCCGAATAAGTCAAAATCAATGGTCACTATGAGGGAAATAATTGATACTCCGCTTTTTAAAACTGCAAAAAGCAAGCTCAATGTTGCTCTTGGCAAGGATATTACAGGCAATGCCAAATGTGCTGACCTTGCCAAAATGCCGCACCTGCTTATTGCAGGCACAACAGGCTCGGGCAAATCCGTTTGCTTAAATTCAATGATACTCAGTATTCTTTATAATGCCACGCCTGATGAAGTCAAGCTCCTTATGATTGACCCGAAACAGGTTGAGTTCACTGTATATAACGGTATTCCACACCTGCTTGTTCCCGTTGTTTCTGATGCGAGGAAGGCTGCCGGTGCCTTGGGCTGGGCAGTATCAGAAATGCTCAAGAGATATAATCTTTTTACCGAAAAAAATGTCAGGGATATTACAGGCTATAACCGCATTGCCGAAAGAACCGACGGCATGGAACCAATGAGCAGGGTAGTCATATTTATTGATGAGCTTTCGGACCTTATGATGGTAGCCCCCAATGAGGTTGAGGATTCTATCTGCCGCCTTGCTCAAATGGCCCGTGCCGCAGGTATGCACCTTGTTATTGCAACGCAAAGGCCCTCAGTCGATGTTATCACGGGCATTATCAAGGCAAACATTCCGAGCAGAATAGCTCTATATGTTTCCTCTCAGGTTGATTCAAGAACAATTATTGACATGGCGGGAGCGGAAAAGCTTCTGGGCTATGGCGATATGCTGTTTGACCCAGTCGGAATATCAAAGCCGGTCAGAATTCAGGGCTGCTATGTTTCCGAAGCTGAGGTTGAAAAGGTTGTCAACTTTATCAAAAATCAAGTGAACAAGGCAGAATATGATGACAATATCATGCAGGAAATAGAGAAGAATGCAGATAATACAAAGAAAAAAGGCACTTCCATGAATAACGGAAACCGTGATGAGGGAGCGGATGTTATGTATAATAAAGCTGTTGAAGTAGTAGTTGAGGCTCAGATGGCATCAACAACGCTGCTTCAGAGGCGCTTAAAGCTGGGCTATGCCAGAGCAGCAAGAATTGTTGACGAGCTTGAGGAAAAAGGCATTGTAGGTCCGTTTGAGGGCAGCAAGCCACGCAAGGTTCTGATTACAAAACAACAGTGGATGGAAATGAACGCTCTTTCAGCGCAATCAGTTCCGTCAGATGATAATGAAGAAGAAATAACAGTGCAGTAGTTTTCGCAGTCGTCTGAAGGCTGAAAAACTTTGTACCGTAACGGCTTTGCGTTATGCTTAATAAAGATTCCCGTCGGGGTTGCGGCAGTAAGGAGCAATATCAGCATGAGGTCAAGAAGAAAAAGCGTTAATAAAAAAACTGTTTTTCTTTCAACGGCAATAGCAGTAGCTTTATTTGTTTCCCTTATAATAACAACATTTTCAAAGCTGAATATCGACCTGCTTCCTGACTGGGGCAGTATTTTCAATGATACAGTCCTTGCAACGCAAGGAATTAAAGCTCCTGACGACCCGCTGACCGTCCATTTTATCGATGTAGGTCAGGGCGACTGCATATTAATAAAATATGAGTCAACCAATATCCTTATTGATTCAGGCGAAAAAGGCAACGGGGATACAGTTACAAACTATCTTGATCATCAGGGAATTGAAACACTTGATTATGTTATTGCAACCCATCCTCATTCCGACCACATCGGCAGTATGCCGGAGGTTTTTGAAGAATTTAAGGTTAATAATGTTCTGATACCGAGGCTACCTCATAATAATGTCGCATCAACAAAAACATACGAAAGTTTTTTATCCTGCATATCAGCTTCTGGAGCGAAAGCCTCATACGCCGCTGTGGGGGAAGGATATGTCTCAGGTGAAATGAGCTTTGAAATTCTGGCGCCGTTAACCCAATATGAGGAGCTCAACAATATGTCTGTTGTCATAAGGCTTGATTTCGGCGAAACCTCATTTCTTTTCACAGGCGATGCACAAAATGAATCCGAAAATGCAATGCTCAAAAGCGGGGCTAATCTTGATGTTGATGTCCTCAAGTCGGGCCACCACGGCAGTCGGTATTCAAGCTCAACTCAATTTCTTCAGGCAGTGTCGCCCGAGCTTACGGTAATTTCATGCGGAGAGAGCAATTCCTACGGCCACCCGCATGAAGAAACTCTTAAACGGCTTGAGAATTTGAGCTCAGAGGTTTTAAGAACTGACCTTGCGGGGACAATTGTCTTAGGGAGTGACGGCAAAGCTCTCAGCATAACTTGCGAAAAAAACTAAACGGAGGCTTGTTGTGGAAAAGATTATCATTGACCGTTTTGAGGGAGATATTGCGGTTTGTGAGCGTGATGATTGCTCCATGATTAATATTCAGAAAAGTAAACTGCCAAAGGGAGTAAGGGTTGGCAACATACTTATCATTGATGATAGCGGAAACATTAAAATAGATGTGCAGGAGGAATTGCGCCGAAAGGAACAGATTCTCAGAATGCAGCAACAAATTTTCGGTGACTGAGTCTAAGCATTGCCGATTAGTTAATGTCTCCCGAATAAAACCGAATATCGTTACAAAATACCACTTGGTTAATCTGCTAATCACAGTAACCGAGTGGCTTTTTGTGAAATCTGGCATAGCATTAAATTATTATAATTATTTAGAATTATTACCTTATCTTGGGCATAAAACGTAGCGTTTACTGGCGAAATATTATAGTTTAAAACTAAATTTAACAAAATCTTAATACGCAAAATTCGACAAGAAAATACAAAATACAACAATAAAACTCCCAAAAACAGTATCTTTAACAAAAAAATGGATAAATATTTACATTATAAAGTAAAATCCTGAATAAAAAGCTTAAATTATCATTTACAAAGTAATTATAATAGTATAAGATATAGAGGGAAACCTATGCATTGCAATTTCAACAAGTTATTTTGGAATTGCTTTGAAAAATCGTTCTTAGGTTGCATAAACCTTTGTTTTACTCAGCACAAAAACAGCTTGCGGAGAGTTTCTCTTGCGGAGAGTTTCTGCGGGGTGTAGTTAAACTATTGCACCAGAAAGGTCAAGGCTTTTTTAACTTTTTTCAGAGTTTTTCTTGCCAAATCAAATCTTCATTTTAATCTGTCTTTCGGAGGGATAAGTATGATTAAACTTAAAGAAATTTCAAAAAGAACTGTTAGTATGTTCTTAACCCTTGCAATCATTACATCAATGCTGCTGTTTTTTGATATTGGCAAAATGAATGCCAATGCCGCAGTCAGCAAAACATCTGTATCATACCCAATTACCTTTTATGTGCCGGAGACTATATACTTAAAACCGCCAACGGGGTCAGGGACAACCGCAAACACATTTCAGTATTATGCCGATTGCAATACCAGCGGCACTTTAACTGCAGTAAATAATGATACTAGCGGTCAAGTTTATTTCTATTGTGCAGGCGCTACATCCTGCTCAATATCCTATTCAGGAGCTAGTAGTGTTACAATGGGCACAACCTCAGGCAGTACCACAATAAACACAAATATAACAGCAGGCACTCTTTCAAGCGCTATTAATGTGGGAACAACTGCCACAATCACCTGGACCGTTACATACACCGTTGGCGGCCATACCCGAACCGCAAAGGCATATACTG
>JAAZFZ010000023.1 GCA_012511485.1 Clostridiales bacterium
AAAATGATACATCATTAACAGCTTTTTTAATTTTATATTTTGTGTTTTTAAGAAAAACACTGCGCAAGCGGTGCTTGCTGTTTTTGAACAGCTTATATTCTTTACTGACATGGTTAAAACAAATAACTGTATCACTCATTTTTTTCTCCTATATATGCCTTGGGTAGATTCATATTAGTGTCAAAGAACATCCGGAATATCTTTTTTTAGTTTTTTGTAACTCCAAATCGAAAAACAGAACATTACGCAAAGAAAAAAAATAAAATAGCCGAACCTTTTTGGTTGCTGCCAAAACCAAATCTTTTTGACAAATGCATTTCTAAACCCGTTAACAAGGAATGTAACAGGGTTTAGCATCAGAAATTTTCTTAACCAGACAATCTTTACTTTTTCGGAGTCCCAAAGTATCCCCGACAACCAGAATAACGCGTATACAAATGAACGAATAAGGTTTGAAAAATCCTTGCTCATTGCGGCAATAGGCGCTGCAAAAAGAGCCCACATTGTGAACATTATGAAAGATAGTATTACATATAGCGGAATTTGCAAATAATAAATATCGGGAGGGAACCCCATACCCCAATAGATATTAACTACAATTAACAAAAGAATCAAGTTAACAGAAAGCTTTGATAAGCTGAAAAATGTAGGAATAGTTGAAACGGGGAATTTCATTTTTGTGATAAGATAACTGTATTTTCTCATGCAGTCTGTACCCTGAGAAATCATATCACGCATATAAAACCATGGCACAACACCGGCAATGAGCCAGAGAAAAAAGGGATAATTGCTAACATCTTTACTAATTCTTAAACCGATGGAAAAACTAAACCAGTAAACAAAGATAGTCACAACAGGGTTGATAATAGCCCACAGCCATCCGAGTGCTGCACCTCTATAGGTTTTTACTAAATCCAGTTTTGCCATTTTAAATATTTGCTGACGAAATGAAATATGCTCTTTTAATATTTCAAACACAGTTTTCAATTATTCCACACCTATTTTCTCATTTTTTCGTTCTTCAGGCAGTTGAAACACTCCGCTGACAGGGTTATGCAGACCGAGCTCCTTTTTTATCATAGAGGTTGAAACGCCTTGAGTTCTGTCAAGGTATTTGAGCTGGCAGTATTCACTCAGGTATTCAAATTTATCGCTGCCCTTCCAGTCGCTACCCATGACGACGGTGTCAACATGATAATCGATGACATCATTGATTTTCTGGTCCCAGCTGTTTTCAGGAATAACAAGGTCAACATACCTAATTGCCTCAAGCATAATTTTTCTGGTTTCATAATTGTGATACGATTTTTTATGCTTGATTTCATTGAATTCATCCGTTGAAAGGCCGACAATGAGGTAATCACCAAGCTCCTTTGCCCTTTTTAACAGCCTGATATGACCGTAATGCAGTAGATCAAAGGTTCGGTAGGTTAGCACTCTTTTCATTATGACAGCCTCCTTGACATGAACAGCAATTCAACAACTCTCTTTGCCGCCTTTCCATCATCAAGGCAGTTATACTTGTCATTAAAAGCCTTATATTTTTCTCTGTATTCAAAATGCTCGGTCGCCTTATATATTTCTTTAATGAGGTCATCATCCGTATGAACAATTTCTCCCGGCAATTCCCGCATATCAATGTAAAAGCCTCTGAGTTCTTCTTTATAGAACTCATAGTCGTACATATAAAATATAATAGGTCTTTTAAGATTTGCATAGTCAAAAAAGACGCTTGAATAATCTGTTATAAGCATATCGGAAACTACATAAAGCTCATTTATATCATCATAATGGGATACATCATAGACAAACCCGTTGTATTTTTCAAAGTCAAAGCTGTTTGAAACTAAGTAGTGAGCCCTGAAAAGAATGATAAATTTATCCGAAAGCTTATCCCTAAGTTTATCAAAATCAACCTTTGTGTTATAGGTGAAGCCCGTTGCTGAATCATGCTCATTGTCTCGCCAGGTCGGGGCATAGAGTATTATTTTTTTGTCACATCCGATAAGCCCGAGCTTTGTTTTTATCTGTTGAACATCTTCATGAGGATATGTAATAAGATAATCATTTCTCGGGTATCCTGTTTCAAAAATACAATTCTCTTTTCCTGCAATGCGAAGATTCCAGGCGGAAATAAATTTCTCACTGGCAAATGCGGAAGGGGAAAGAAGATATCTAAATTTTTTTGCATCGGTTTTGTATTTTGAATAAATCTCTTTCTGAGAATTGGTCGAGTTCTTTGTGTTTTTCAAATCATACCCCAAACGCTTGAGAGGTGTTCCGTGCCAGCACTGGAAAAAGGTTTGGCTTTTCTTTGGGAAGATATGGTCAGGGGCACGATAATTAAAAATCCAAAAGCCGGCTTTTGCAAGGCTTTTTTCAAATTCAATGCCCTTTCTGCAGACGATTGTTGTGTTCGGATTTTTCAACAGAAAACCATATTTTTCAGGCTCATTGAAACTCCAGATAAACTTATAATCACAGAACCTTTCATTGCCCGCCATATAAAGATAAATAGCTTTCGGGGAGCAGGAATACTCTCTGCCGTCAAAAGAACAGAAAACAACCGTCTTTTCATCTGATTTTATACCTAAGGTGCGCAGTTTATATACTGCCAATCTTTTTAAAAATAAAGCCTTTCGCAGAAAAACACGCAAAAGGCGATGTTCTTTTGCAATTTCAAATGTTGACTTTTTGATTGTCACTATCAACTTTTTCAACTGTTTTCATCCCCAAAGCCTCATAAATACTGTCAACCACTCTCTTTGTATTAAGAGTATCGCTTGTCTGCACATATTTACCTCTGAATGCTCTCAATTCTTCAAAATTGTAATTTTCTTTATCAATCCGAGCCATAATATCGGCAAAGCTTTCAAAGGTTGCATTACTCATTTCCTTGAAAAGGTCAATGTTCAACCCGCGCTTGCGTTCATAGTCTTTTATGTCAAAAACATAAAAGTAAACGGGCTTGTCCAGCAGGCTTGCCTCAAAAGCTATAGCTGAATAATCCGTCACAACATAATCTGCAATATGCAGAAGCTCAAATGTCCTCGAACGGAAGAACAGCGCACGGTTACTACTCACATCACTATTATCCAGCGGATGAAGCTTAACAATCAGGTTATACTTTTTTTTGTCAATCAAATCCGACATAGCCTGAAAATCAAATCTGAAATCTTTTCTGTATGTGGGTATGTATAATATGTTCTTTTTCTTGCCGAGAACAGGGTAATTGCGCAAAAGTGATGCTATCCTGGTGTTGAGCACGGAATCGTCACCTAAAATATAATCAATCCGAGGCATACCATTGACAATAATTTTATCCTCTGCAATATTAAACGCCTCAGAATAAAAATGCTTAGTAGCCTCAGACGCACAAAAAACGTAATTGTAGTTTTTATGCATATTCATGGATTTTGCAACAAAACTGCTTCGCCCGTCCTGCTTATCAAGGGATTGATAACCGAACTTTTTAACTGCACCCAGAGCGTGCCAGATTTGAATGATTATTAAGTCCTTCTTATGTTTAAGCAGACTGACAGGAATGCAATATGTATCGACTATGCAGACTTTTGAAGTCGCAATATGATACAGGCTTTTAAATAGATTGAAAAAATAAGCGACCTTTTTCAAAAACCCATTTTCAATTCTTTTGCAAATGATAACTACCGTGAACCCGTCATCCCTAGCAAAAAGCTCATTCTCAATCAATCTGAAATCGAGAGTCTTTTTGTTAGACTGACGGCTGAGCATAGTAATTTTATTTTTAGTTGGAAAGAGCTTTAAAAAGAAATAGGGGACATAAAGAACTGCCTTTACAACAAACATCAGAAATCTATATATGTTTTCTTTCACTGCTCAACCCCCTGGTGAACAAAAGGATAAGAAAAAGCCGACAAAAACAGAAATATGACATTATCAGCGGGTATTGTAACATAAATAGGTGAAACATGCAATATAGAATTGGATTTATTAACATTTTGGAATAATAACCCTTATATTATATTTTCGCCGAAAATAATGCGACGAAATGCTTGCTTGACACTCAAATATGAATAGTGTATTATTTTTTCATAAAACACGAGCTTAGCGGAAGGATGAAATTATGAACGAAAAACAACTCATTGAAGCTGCTTTCAATGCAAGAGAAAGGGCGTATGTCCCTTATTCATCCTTTGAGGTTGGCGCTGCGCTTTTGTGCGGCAGCGACAAAGTCTATGAAGGCTGCAATATTGAGAATTCATCCTTTTCCCTCACTAATTGTGCGGAGCGCACGGCAATTTTTAAGGCCGTTTCCCAAGGCGAAACGGACTTCAAGGCGATTGCGGTGGTCGGCGGGCGCAAAGGAGGGGAGGAGCTTGATTTCTGCCCTCCCTGCGGTGCCTGCAGGCAGGTACTGGCGGAATTCTGTAAAGGTGATTTTTTAGTTATTATGGCAAGGAGTGCTGATGACTATATAGCCAGAACTCTTCAGGAGCTTCTGCCGCTAAGCTTTGAACTGAAAATGAATTAAAAGAAAAGGACTAAACTATGGAATTTAGAATTTCGGATATTATTAGAAAAAAGCGTGACGGTTTTGCGCTTACAAAAGAGGAAATAGAGTTTTTTGTCAGGGGCTGTGTTGATGGCTCTGTGCCGGACTATCAGGCAGTTGCCCTGCTCATGGCAATATATTTTAAAGGCATGGAAAGCAGGGAAACAGCCGATTTAACACTTGCAATTGCTCATTCCGGTGATATGATTGACCTTTCTCTAATTGAGGGGATTAAGGTTGATAAGCACTCAACCGGCGGAGTGGGTGATAAGACAACACTTGTTGTGGCTCCTGTTGTTGCTGCATGTGGACTGAGAATTGCCAAAATGAGCGGCAGAGGGTTGGGGCATACAGGCGGCACTGTTGACAAACTCGAATCAATCCCGAGCATGAGAACAACTCTGGAGCGCAACGAGTTTTTTGACATTGTCAATAGAATCGGTCTTTGTGTAATCGGGCAGTCGGAGAATCTTGCTCCGGCTGACAAGAAGCTCTATGCTCTGCGTGATGTTACCGCAACGGTGGATAGTATTCCGCTTATTGCAGCGAGTATAATGGGAAAAAAAATAGCGGCAGGCTCCGATGTGATTCTGCTTGATGTCAAGGTCGGCAGCGGAGCATTTATGAAAACCGTCGAGCAGGCCGAAAAGCTTGCAGAAGAAATGGTTTCAATAGGCGAAAGCGTTGGGCTCAAAACGGCTGCGCTGCTTACAAATATGGATGAACCTCTGGGCAACGCCATAGGCAATTCTCTTGAAGTCATTGAGGCTGTCAATACACTTAAAGGAGCAGGCCCTGAGGATTTCACCCGCCTTTGCATTGCGGTTTGTGCGAATATGCTTTTCCTCGGTGGGAGGGGGTCCCTGCAGGAGTGCGAGAATATGGCTTCGGACGCTTTGTATAACGGCAGCGCCCTGATGAAATTCATTGAAATGATAAGGGCGCAGGGCGGTGACACACAGGTCATATATGATACAAACAAATTCAAAAAAGCAAAGTATTTCGTCAATATTACTGCGAATGAAAGTGGTTATATTTCAAAGATTGAAACAGAAAAATGCGGCAATGCTGCTGTCCTGCTCGGAGCGGGCAGGGCAGAGAAGGATGACGCAATAAACTATGCGGCGGGAATAGTTCTGGAGCAAAAGATAGGCGACTTTGTCAACCGGGGCGATGTTATTGCAACCATGTATGCCGATGACATAGCCCTTTTTGAACCTGCGTCAAAGCTGTTGAGTTCAGCTGTCCTTATAACCGAAGATTGCCCGCAGATGAAAAATATTGTTTTAGGCAGAATTGGATGAAATCCTTACGATAAACTGATAAACCGACTTATAACAGATTTATGGATTTTGAGGGAAAATGCGGTCAGGCTTAGGCTGCGTTATTCCCTTTTATATTTGCATTTTGCAATTATCCGTGTTATTATGATTGAGTGTGTAAAGCATT
>JAAZFZ010000185.1 GCA_012511485.1 Clostridiales bacterium
ATTATATTGAGGACATTTATCGCTTCAAATTCACTCCTTTTGACGGGAGCAGAGCAACGATTATTGCAAACTTCGGGGCTCACCCCGAAACCGTCGGCTTTAAAACAAGCAGCTTCCCCGGCGATACACTCTCTGCTGATTTTATACCCTATATTGAGCAGGTTGTTAATGAGGGTGGCTTCAATTTCATGTTTTTCCAAGGAGCTATCGGCTCACTTATTTCCGCTGACAGGCACCTTACTGGTGACGGCCTTAACCTTGACAGATATGAAAGTACCGTGCGCTACGGGCAGGAGATTGGGTACATACTTCTTGGCATGAGCTATGAAACTGAGCAGGAATGCATTGACCATGTGCTGGATAAGGAGCGTGAGGCGGCAGATATGGCCGCAACAGACAAATACACTCCCTGGTATCAGGACTGGGTTGTTGACTGCCCAGAAAAGGAGATTGCCCCTATACTCAACATTGCTTTTAAAGAGATTATCTTTGAGGTCGAAAATCCGTTTTTGCAGGCCGTGGGGAAGGTCAGCCTAACCAATAACACAATGATAGTTGATGATGAAGGCACAATTTATACCCCTACCGAAATCGGCTATATGGAAATCGGCAAGGATATTAAGGTGCTGCTCATGCCGGGAGAAACCGCCCCTGAGCTGATTATCGGAGGTAAAACAATGACGGCCGAAGGCTCCTGCTCGGGTGAGGACTTCATTTATGAGCCGCTTAGAACAATCATAGGTGAGGAGCTTATTGTTTTCGATGTAATGAACGATGCCACCGGCTATATTATTCCGGATAATGACAGTGGTATCGGGACGCTCAGGTATTATGACGGGCAATTCTCCTATGACCTTAACGGAATGCTCTCCTTCAGCAACTCGGCTGCTTCAACATTTATCTCAAACTTTCTTGAGCTCGTTGACAGCAAATCATAATAAAAAACGGGGTGTGCCTGTCATTGACAAGCACACCCTGTTTTTATGAATCCAAAAATCATTAAGACTTCAATTATCGTCAGTTAATCAAAACATCATATATTCAATGTAATTATTAATAAATAAAGGGTTCGTTGCAAGCTCTGCCGTTTTAGCGGTATGCGCTATTTTTTCAGTTTCACTAAGGCAGCTTTTATTCTTGAGAATCATTGCCGCACCGCTGAGCGCACCGTTGCCGATGACCTTTATTTTGTTTTCCATCTTTTTCGGAATGAGCCCGATTTTAACGCAGCTGCTTTTATTCACATAATTGCCGAATCCTCCGGAAATATAGAAAATCTCAATATTTTCCCCTTCCTTTGTCAGCGTTTCATATCCTGCACGAATTGCACTTTTAGCATGCTGAACGGCTCTGATATCCTCAAGCGTAATGAAGACACCGCTATCCCCTATTTCAAAATCCTCTTCAAGATACCCCGTTTCGTCAACAACGCCGATTTCAAGCATACACGCCACGGCGTCAATGAGGCCGCTGCCGCATATACCTCTTGCCCTTCCTTCACCGAGAACGGTATATGACACCTCACCCTTTTCGTTGATGTAAACGCTGTCAATCGCTCCGTCAGAGGCTGCCATGCCATGTGAAATACCCGCACCTTCAAAGGCAGGGCCTGCTGCAGTTGAGCAACAGGTGAGCTTCCCGTCCCTGAGATATGCCATCTCCCCGTTTGTGCCCAAATCAATGAGAAAAGCCTCTTTTTTCTCCATCATTCCGCTTGCAAGCACGGCACAGGTTATATCGGCACCAACAAACGCTGACATACATCTGGGATAATATATGTTCCCTTCCCTTTTGCCGAAAAAAGAAGCGGGTGTGAAAGGAAATACCGCCAGGCGTGAAGTATCAAGCCCCTGATAAAAATGAAGCATAGCTGTATTGCCTGTGACTACAGAGAAGGATATTTCTTTACCTGAATCGGCATAGATTTTTTTTACGCATTCCCTGACAGACTTTTTAAGGTTTTCGGTACCCCCCTCATTTGCATAAGTGATTCTTGTGATGATATCCGCACCGTATTTTGTCTGCGGATTCTCAACACAGGCACTGTAAACGAGCTTGCATTCGGGCATTTTATAAATTTTAACTGCAACGGTTGTCGTGCCTATGTCAACAGCCGCCGCAAAGCAGTTTTCACTTCCGGTTAAAGGATTTATTTGAGTATTCGCTTTGATGCCATCAGAAAGCCCGAAAATTCTAACGCTTTCATTTTCATAGTATATTTCGCAGCTTCCCAGAACCTCAGCGCAGCAGCCGAGGCGGTAGCCTTCATTTATCTCGGCTTCTGCCAGGTGCTTTTTTTCACTTGCGCCCAGCGGTGAAAGTGTGCCGCTGACCCTTATTCTGCATTTGCCGCACCTTCCCTTTCCACCGCAGGGGGAAGGAATCGAAAAGCCGTTCCTTGTCAGAATATCCGAAACGGTTTCGCCGCATGAGCAGTCTACTAAACGGATTTCATTGCCGGATATAACCTTGATTTTCATTATTTGACCTCCCAATAATTCGGGAATGAATTTATATCAGGTGATTTAAAAAATATACCTTATTTTAACATTTATAAATTGAAAATGCCACTGTGATATGCTAATATTATCAAAACATATGTAGGAGTGGGGTTTGTGGGTCTAAATATGTACCGCTGGCTTGAGGATTTAAAATGTACGCATGAAAAAAAGGTTATCCCCATACTATCTTCGCCCGGTGCCAAGCTTATCGGCACAAGCATGGGCAAGCTTGTCAGGGATAGCAGCCTTCAGGCGGAATGCATTGCCGCCGTAGTGCGCAGGGTTAACCCTGCTGCCGCAGTTTCACTCATGGATTTATCCGTTGAGGCGGAATGCTTCGGTGCAAATACAGAATTTTCAGAAAATGAAGTTCCCTGCGTCAAGGGTGCTGTTGTATCCTCGATGACGCAGGCTCAGAATCTCATAATACCCAAAACAAACAGCTTCAGGGCAGGTGTATATATAGAGGCTCTAAAAAACACAAAAGCAATCATTGATGACAGACCGGTGCTTGCGGGAGTAATCGGCCCGTTTTCACTTGCCGGAAGGCTCGTTGATGTTACAATGGCAATGATATATTGCTTCGATGAGCCTGAGCTCCTTCATATGGTTACGGAAAAATGTACAGAGTTCCTGATTAAATACATACTTGAATACAAAAAAGCGGGAGCAAACGGAGTTTTAATGGCAGAGCCTCTGGCGGGGCTTCTTTCCCCTGCTTTTGAGGATGAGTTCTCCGCACCCTATATAAAAGAAATAGTCAATGCCGTTGAGGATGAAAATTTTATTGTTGTCTATCACAACTGCGCAGGCGGTGTTGTGCGTATGACGGAATCTATTGCCTCAAACGGCTGCAATGCATGCCACTTCGGCAACGCCGTCGATATGCTTGAAATGCTTGAAAAAATGCCGCAGGATATTGTTTTGCTCGGCAACCTTGACCCTGTGGAGCAGCTTTCTAACGGCACACCCGAATCAGTGCGTGAAGCAACACTAAGCATGCTCGAAAAGTGTGGTAAATACTCGAATTATGTCATTTCTTCGGGTTGCGATGTTCCCTTTTCAGCAAAATGGGAAAACATTGATGCATTCATCAGCGCAGTAAAAGAATTCAATATAAACAAATAGCGAGAGGGGATACTATTATGTCAGTTCTCAATGAAATCAGCACATTCCTCCAGCAAGGCAGAGCGCCAAAGGTTAAGGAGCTTGTTAGCAGGGCTCTTGAGGAGGGGTATGCTCCCCAAGACATTCTTTCGCAGGGGCTTCTTGATGGTATGAACATAATCGGCGAAAAATTCCGCAACAATGAAGTGTTTGTTCCTGAGGTACTCATAGCTGCCAGAGCCATGAACTTCGGCATGGAGGTTCTAAAGCCCGTTCTTGTCGCCGCAGGCGTAAAGTCCGCAGGAAAAGCCTGCATTGGCACAGTCAAGGGTGACCTGCATGACATTGGCAAAAACCTCGTTAAGATGATGCTTGAGGGCAAGGGGATTGAGGTTATTGACCTTGGCACGGATGTTGATGCGCAAACCTTTATAAAAACCGCAATTGAGCGAGACTGCAAGCTTATCTGCTGCTCCGCCCTTCTTACAACCACTATGGGAGCCATGAAGGATGTTGTCGAGGCGGCAAAAGCGGCGGGAATCAGGGATAAGGTTAAAATTCTTATCGGAGGCGCACCAATCAGCCGGGATTACTGCGAAAAAATCGGTGCTGATATCTATACCTCAGATGCGGCATCCGCAGCGAATGAGGCTCTTGCGGCACTGGCAGTATGAAAATACTAATAAGGGTGATATTATGTCGTTGACAGCAAGAGATAAGGGAATTATCCGTGAGCTGGCATCAAAATACGGGGAGCTTGCCTCAAAGGGCGAGCAGATAACCCGCAGGCAGCGTATGCTTGACACGAATAACCTCAAAATTGTCCGTCCGACTATGCTTATTGATGAAATACCCTGGCATGAAATGAACTTTGACGGCTCACTGACGTGCCTTTGTGAAGACGATTTTGCAAGAGATATGGAGCTTTATTTCCGCAAAGCACTGTTCAGGGATAAATATTTCCCCTGTGACACGATATTTGAGAACCTGTATCCTATTCGCAAGTCCTATTCCCAAACGGATACGGGGCTTGTTTGTAATGATGATATCATTGTTAAGGATAAGGGCAACCATATAGTATCTCATCACTATAATGACACACTCCCGGACGAGGAAGCACTTGCGAAAATCCGTATCCCGGAAATCACAAGGAACTATGAAGAGGATATAATAAATGTCGAAAAAGCGCAAGAGCTTCTGGGCGGTATTCTTCCCGTCGTTCTCAGAGGTGTTAGCGTTAGCTATGCACCATGGGATAGGATTCCCCGTTACAGGGGCGTTGACACGGTTTTTATTGAAAGGTATGACCGCCCGGAATTTCTTCATAAGATTATTCAAAAACTGAATGAAATTGAAGTCGTAACCCTTGGTAGCTATGAAAGGCTGGGGCTTCTGGAACCCGACCACC
>JAAZFZ010000186.1 GCA_012511485.1 Clostridiales bacterium
ATATCAGAGTGATAATCGAAGATGCACCACGCTTGAAAAGATGCTTTGTAACCCTGTATGCGGCATGAACCGAAGTCTGCTCCGAAAGGGTTACCTTGCCGTTTTCGATGCCGATGACCTGCCCCTTTCTCACGCTCTGGCCGTTTATCATACTGTCCCTTGCGGCAAAGGTGACAAGACCTGTGCCGACTTTTTCAGCAGCCTTCATCATATTGAGATGGTTCTTTTCCGCCGAAAGGGTTTCGTCAAAATTGAGAGCGGCGGTGATTCCCTGAGGAATTGTTCTTGTGTGAAGGACGCTGACCTTCCGCTCTGTCAGGGGAATAACCTGCTCTGCCGCCATGATGATATTTTTGTTGTTGGGCAGAATGAAAACATGCTCCGCAGGTGTGGCATTGACTGCTTTGAGCAAATCATCCGTGCTGGGGTTCATCGTTTGGCCTCCTGCCACGATTTTATCGACTCCCAATTCGGTGAAGAGAGCCTCAAGCCCTTCACCGTAAGCCACGGCAACCATGCCGAAGGGCTTTTCTGCTTTAACGGGCATAGGCACATTATCTTGCTCCTCGGCCATTTCGCCGACTCCCCATGTTGCATTTTCATGCTGCTGGCGCATATTTTCAATTTTAATATTTATAAGCTGACCATAAGCAATGGCTGCCTGAATGGCGTTGCCCGGCTCATTTGAATGGACATGAACCTTAATGACATTGTCATCGTCAACAACTATCACGCAGTCACCTATTGATTCAAGATAAGCTCTTAGCTTCAGGGCATTTGGCTCTTTGTCGCTGCCTTTGGTAACAAGGAACTCAATGCAGTAGGTGAATTCAATATCCTCCTGAGATATTGAAACACCAGCCCTCTTTTCCAGCTCAGGAATCTTTTCTTCCTCTGTGTCTTCAATAATGACGCCATTATCAAAAACACTTTTTATTCCCTCAAAAATATATACAAGCCCTTTACCGCCCGCATCAACCACCCCGGCCTTTTTAAGCACGGGGAGGATATTCGGAGTGTCGGCAAGAGCGTCTTTTGCTCCCTCAAAAGCGTGGCTCCAGACAGTAGTGGCATCCTCTCCCTTGGCGGCAGACAAACGAGCCTTCTCAGCAGAAGTTCGTATGACAGTGAGAATTGTGCCCTCTGTCGGCTTCATAACAGCCTTATATGCCGTTTCAGTACCCCAAAGCAAAGCCCTTACAAGGTCGCTTGAGTCGGCGGTTTTAAGGCCCTTCAAGCTTTTTGAAATTCCCCTGAATATAAGTGATAGTATAACGCCTGAATTGCCCCTGGCACCCCTAAGCAGGGCAGAGGCCGCACAATCCGCAACTGCAGTGAGATCGGAGCTATCGGGCAAAAGAGAAACCTCCCTGACTGCGGCGCTGATTGTCATTGACATATTTGTGCCGGTATCACCGTCCGGTACGGGGAAAACATTAAGTGCATCTACTTCTTTTCTGTGATTTTTTATATTATTCGCAGCGGAAATAATTCCGTCACGCAGCATTTTTCCGGTTATCAAAACTTTCACCTCAAAGTAAATTAATCGTGAATCATGGCGTCAACATATACATTGACCTTACGGACCTCAAGCCCGGTCGCTTCCTCAACAACATATCTTACTTTGTTAACAATGCTTTTAACAATGGCAGATATGTTTAAACCATAGGTCACGATTATATGGAGATCGACAGAAAGGCCGTTGCCGTCCTTATAGACATCAACGCCCTTGTCAACGAAGTTTCTCTTCTTTCTGAGAACGGAGCGAAGACCCTGACGGGCATTGCTGTTTGCCATGCCTGCAACGCCGAAACAGGAGGATACAGCGTTACCGATAAGTTTAGTAAAATAATCCTGCGAGATTTCAATAATCCCCAAGTAGTTCTCTAATCTAATCAATCCAAAAACCTCCCATGGAAATGGATAATAT
>JAAZFZ010000187.1 GCA_012511485.1 Clostridiales bacterium
CCTGACGGATGAGGAGCAAATAAAGGTCAACAAAAAAACAAAGGTTCCGCTCGAAAAAATGAAGAATACATACTACCGAATAAGAGGCTGGAGGGACGGCGTACCGACCATAAAGGCAATAAAGAGGGCGGGCATGGATTTGCCGGAAGCAGACTTGTATCCTTTGACAAAGGGGGCAAAATAATGGCAAAGGTAAGTGTTAAGCTTTTTGGCGTTCTCAGAGTTGACAGCAAAATCCCCGAGCTTGAGGTGCAGGCTTCCTGTGTTGCGGATATCTTTAATGAACTAAACAAAGTCATCTCCCAACGGTATGCACACAGAGCAGCCCGGCAGGCACAAGAGGGCGGCAAGCCCCAAAAGGAGGAAGCTTTGCCAAAGACGCTGTCATTTAAGGATGCAGTTGTTTTCATTAACGGCGAGAGATGCACAAAAAGCCGCAAAAAACTCAAGGACGGCGACACTGTCTGGCTCATGTCACCTGCTTCGGGAGGGTAAATATCAAAAAGTATATCGGCACTGCAAGGCAGTGCCGATTTTTGTTTTAACTGCATACCCATACATCTTTTGGCAAACATATACACGGAGGTGTGTATATGGATTCCATTTGGACCTTATCATGTCAAATACCCGGGCGAAAAAGCCTTGACCACGACCTTGAAACCGAGGTTGCAATTATCGGTGCGGGGTTGGCTGGGATTCTCACAGCATATAAGCTCAAAGAAAAGGGAATAGATTCAATTGTTTTGGAGGGCGGCAATATTGCAAGCGGACAGACAAAAAACACAACGGCAAAAATAACATCGCAGCACGGGTATATCTATGCGGATTTAATTAAGGATTTCGGGTTTGAAAAGGCAGGGCAGTTTGCACATACAAATCAAAAAGCAATATCGGAATATGCCGGAATAATTCAAGCCGAAAAAATTGACTGCGACTTTGAAACCCTGCCATCATATCTATATTCAACCTCCGATGATGAGCCGCTCATAAAGGAGGATGAAGCCGCGAAAAAGCTAGGGATTCCCTCATCCTTTACAACGACTGTAGCACTGCCCTTCCCCGTCAAGGGAGCGGTTTGTTTTGAGGGTCAGGCTCAGTTCAACCCGCTGAAATTTATCAAAGCCATATCGGAAAACATGACAATTTTCGAAAACACTCAGGTTATAACCGTTGAGGATAATCTCATTAAGACCGCCTCGAACACGGTCAGAGCCAAGCATATAGTATTTGCAACCCATTATCCGTTCATAAATATGCCCGGCTATTATTTCCTGCGCCTGCATCAGGAGCGTTCTTATGTTCTCGCCTTGAAGAACACCCAGCAGCTTGACGGAATGTATTACAGCATGGATAAAAAGGGTTACTCCTTGCGCAATTATAAAGACCTGCTTCTTTTCGGCGGCGAGAGCCATAGAACCGGCGAAAATTCAACAGGGGGAAGATATAACGCCCTGCGCAGGGCTGCAAGACAGATTTATCCCCAATTGCAGGAGACGAAATGCTGGTCAGCACAGGATTGCATAACAATGGATGATGTGCCCTATATCGGCAGGTATTCTGCAGGAACGCCCAACTGGTATGTCGCAACGGGCTTTCGCAAATGGGGCATGACCTCCTCAATGGTTTCGGCAATGATAATTTCGGATATGATTGCAGGCGTCGAAAATCCCGACGCCGAGATTTATTCACCGCAAAGGTTTAACATGGCATCAGTTCCCAATGTTCTGAAGGATAAGGGTCAGGCTGTAAAAGGGCTTGTTCTCAAAAGGGTGGCGGTTTCAAAGGCTGTCCTTGATGACCTGCCCAAAGGTCACGGCGGAATTGTTGAAACAGAGCAGGGGAGTGCAGGCGTTTATAAAGACGAGCAGGGCAAAACCTATACCGTCAGCCCTACCTGCACACATCTTGGCTGCAGGCTCGAATGGAATCCC
>JAAZFZ010000188.1 GCA_012511485.1 Clostridiales bacterium
CAATATCCGTAATAAACAAGATAAGGACTTCTTTGTTGTTGACTGCCTTGAGAGCGGCATAATATATGTTGCCTCGTTGCGTTATAAACACGGAATCAATGCTGCTCAAAAGCTTTGTGAGCTTATTATAGCCATAGTTTCTCGGGTCAAAATCGGGGAACTTTTTGATAAGCATATTCCCTATATCTCCGCAATGCATAATGCCCTCCGAATCATCGGAGTCTGCAAGAATTTTAATAATCTCTTCCCTGATAACGCTTTCGGGGGTGATATTGGAAATCCCGTCGTCCGCCCCTTGCTTAACCTCATTTATCGGGGTTTGCTCCGCCTCGTCCTCATGCCCCTGTGCCTGATAGAGAACATTCAGAAAGCTGAATTTGTTGCAGGCGTTTATGAAGGATACGGGAGCTTTTGTTTCGCCCATGCCGAGCACAAATTTCCCCGATTCAATAAGACGCCTTGCAAGGCCGGTGAAATCACTGTCGCTTGAAACTAAGCAAAACCCATCCACCTGCCCTGCGTAGAGAATATCCATTGCATCAATTATCATTTTTGTATCGGAGGAGTTTTTTCCTTTGGTGTAGCTGTACTGCAGCTCAGGCGTAATTGCAAATTCCCGCATAACATCCTCCCACTCCCTGAGATTTTCCTTTGAAAAATCACCGTAGGCTCTCTTGTAGGTTGCTATACCGTATTTTGAAAGCTCCTCAAACATGGCTTTAACATATTTGTAGGACACATTTTCTGAATCAATAAGAACCGCGAATTTCATCTCGTCCATATTACTGCTCCTAATCTAATTAATTTTCTACAAAATATTTTTCGTACCAGAGAATGAAGGTATAGATTGACCAGACCTTTTTCATATTGTGACTAACGCCGTTTTTGTGGTCATCAAGGAGTTTGACAATATATGCTACATTGAAAAACTTCTTTGCACAATTGCCCTCAAACTTTTCCTTTACACGGCTATAGAATTCATCCCTTCTCAGCCAGTCATTGAGCGGTGTGGGAAACCCGAGCTTTCTCATGCTTGCGGTTTCGGGCGGCAATTGCTTTGCGGCTGCTCCCCTTAATGCAACCTTTGTCTGCTCCTTTTGTACCCTGTATTTTGAAGGAATCCGCAGAGCAATCTTGAGCATCTCCTTATCAAGGAAAGGAACACGAAGCTCCAGCGAGTTTGCCATGCTCATTCTGTCCGCCTTGACAAGGATATCCTCAACGAGCCATGTCTGCATATCGACATACTGCATTTTTGTGATATCGTCCTCGTCCTTGACCTTGTCAAAGAACACCTTTGTAAACTCCGAAGGATTCTTAGCGGGAATATCAGGGTTAAGTATATTCTTGCGCTCAGTCCAGTCAAAAACATAATTGTTTCGGATATATCTTTTTTCAATCGGCAGACTTCCACGGACAAGGAACCTTTTGCCCTTAATATTCGGCATTTTAACGGCTATACCCGAAATCAGCTTTCTCAACACAAGCGGAAGCTTCTGATATTTTTCAAAATCAAGCGGCTCCTTGTAATAATGGTAGCCGCCGAACAGCTCGTCCGCACCCTCACCCGAAAGCACAACCTTGACCTGCTCGCTAGCGAGCTTTGCAAGAAAATAAAGTGCAAGTGCAGAGGGATTGGGCAGAGGCTCATCCATATAATACTGAACATCGCAAGCTATATTGAAGTATTCCTCGGCGGAAATCTTTTTTGAAAAATTGCGAACACCCGCAACCTGTGCAAAGTGCTGGGCATATTTTAGCTCACTGTATTTTTCTTCTTCAAAGCCGACGGAAAAGGTTCTGACATCGTTATTCTTTGCCATTTCCTTAACGACATAACTCGAATCGACACCGCTTGAAAGAAAGCAACCCACTTCAACATCGGCAATGCCGTGAGCCAGAGTTGAATCGACAAAGGTTTCGGATATCAGGTTTTCCCAATACTCCTGATTTTTTGAGTTGTCGATATCATATTTCATTTCGAAATATCTGCCTGTATCAAATCTTGCGTTCTGCCATGTGAAGAAGCAGCCGGGAGAGAGCTTATATACATTTTTAAACATGGTTTCGCATGACGGAATGTATTCAAAACAAAGGTATTCGGGCAGCCGTTCAATATTCAGTTCCTTTTCAAACATCGGATTCGCCAAAAATGCTTTTATCTCGGAGCCGAATAGCAGCGTTTCACCCTTCAAATAATAGAAAAACGGCTTGATGCCGAAAATATCCCTTGCACCGAAAAGCTTTTTGTTTGCACTATCCCAAATAACAAATGCAAACATTCCCCTGAGCTTTAGCAGCAGCTCCTCGCCGTACTCCTCATATCCGTGCAGAATAACCTCGGAATCTGTTTTTGTTTTAAATATATGCCCCTTAGCCTTCAAATCCTCTCGAAGGGACTGATAATTATATATCTCACCATTAAAAACGAGGACTTTGCTTGCGTCCTCGTTAGTTATCGGCTGATTGCCGGTATCAAGGTCAATTATGCTCAGACGCCTGAATCCCAGTGAAATGTCACCGTCAACATAATAATCATCGTGGTCGGGACCCCTGTGAGCGATTCTGTCCGCCATGGATTTAATAACCTTGTCATTATCCATCTTTATATTAATATCGTTAAGATAACCTACAAACCCGCACATTCCAATACCTCTTATTATAATGCAGCGTATTCGCCGCTGATTTTTTTCATCTTTTTGCCGCAAAGGCTGATGCTGACCTTTGCAAGAACCTCGAGTGAATCAACAATATCCCTCCTCTTGAGGCTAAAGCTTTTATTGATAATCGAAAGCTCCGTGCAACCCAGAATCACTGCATCACATCCGTCGGCCTTTAGGTCGCCCACAATTCTCAAAAATTCGCATATGTCAACCTCATTGCCCGCCTTGACCTGATTGTAAATAATATTCATAAGCGAATTCATGTTTTTTTCATTTGGCACTCTGTAATCAAGCCCGTGCTTTATGATTTCCTTCTGATATGAGCCGGTAATAACCGTGCCCTCTGTTGCAAGAATCCCTACACATTTGACATTTTCATTATGACGGCTTATATACCTTACCGTTTCTTCAATAATATTAACTATAGGTATGCCCACATTATTTTGAATTTCGGAATAAAAATAATGGGCTGTGTTGCAGGGAATCACAATGATATCACAGCCTGCTTTTTCGAGCTTTCTAGCGTCCTCAACCATTACTGGCAGCGGGTTGAGCTTTGAATTATCAAGGATATAATCCGTTCTGTCCGGAATAGTGTAATTGTTTAATATCAGCATGGGAATATGCTCCTGGTCCCTCTTGGCATCGGTCAAACGG
>JAAZFZ010000189.1 GCA_012511485.1 Clostridiales bacterium
AACCATTGAAAAACCGGCTTCCGACGAGTTTGTTGTGAAGCATTCTCGTTTTATAGGCAATGTCATGCCCGTTTCAACAAGTGAGCAGGCAGTTGATTTTATTAATAAAATTAAGGCAAAGCACTGGGACGCCACGCATAATGTTTATGCTTATGTCCTCAGAGAGGGGCAGTTAAGGCGATATTCGGATGACGGAGAACCTCAGGGAACTGCAGGCATCCCAGTACTGAATGTTTTACTTAAAGAGGAATTGACTGACTGTGCAGTTGTCGTTACAAGGTATTTCGGCGGAATATTGCTTGGTGGCGGCGGGCTTGTCAGGGCTTATTCACACAGTGCAAAGCTGGCTGTTGATGCCGGCAAAATAATAAATATGGGACTCTGCGATGTTTTAAAGGTTTGCTGCGACTATAATTTTTACGGAAGGCTGTCATCACTTATTACCGAGTTCGGTGGAGTTGTCGAAAACACTGATTTCGGAGAGAATGTTACAATAACCTTCCGGCTTTCGGCAGATGATGTTGTTCAGTTCAATTTAAAGTTGACTGATTATAGTTTTGGAAAAATCAACAGCATTAAAATCGGTGAACTGTATGCTTCAATATAAATACTAATTATTTTTCGACTTTTTTTTGCATATTAAAGGGTTTTGAAAGCTTTTTTCGTATGTTTAAGTAAGACAGTTTTTGGCGGAGGTATAAAATGAATACTTCTATCAGAGAACAGACCTGTTTTATTGAACATAAAATACTCTCTCCGAATGCCTCTTTTGCCGACTGCAGCAGGGGTAGGGAGAGGTTTGAGTCCGAGTGCAGCATTAGAACCGTTTTTCAAAGAGATAGGGACAGAATCATCCACTCCAACTCCTTCCGTCGCCTTAAACACAAAACTCAGGTCTTTTTATCCCCTGAAGGTGACCATTACCGCACAAGGCTGACACATACTCTTGAGGTTGCCCAGATTGCAAGAACAATTGCCCGCTGTTTAAGGCTCAATGAGGATTTGACTGAAGCGATTGCTTTAGGCCACGATTTG
Organism: Clostridiales bacterium; assembly: GCA_012511485.1. Lineage (GTDB taxonomy): Bacteria > Bacillota > Clostridia > Oscillospirales > Acutalibacteraceae > JAAZFZ01. The sequence goes on from JAAZFZ010000189.1 coordinate 1,036, forward strand.
GGGCATACGCCCTTTGGCCATGCGGGTGAAAGGGCACTCAACGAAGTGTGCAAAAATGGGTTTAATCATTTTAAACAAAGCCTGAGGGTTGTAGATATTCTTGAAAATGACGGCAAAGGCCTCAACCTTACATATGAAGTTAGAAACGGAATAGAACGGCACACAAGCGGTGAGGATGCTGCAACACTTGAAGGCAGAATTGTCCGCCTTGCCGACAGAATCGCTTACATAAATCATGATATTGACGACGCATGCCATGCCGGTGTATTGAAAGAGGAGGATATACCTGCATCGCTTCGTGATACTCTCGGCAACACGAAATCCGGCAGAATTAATACCCTTGTAATTTCAACAGTAGAAAACAGCGGTGATGATATTTGTCTTTCGCCTGATATAAAGACTGCATTTGAAAAACTCAATACTTTTATGTTTGAGAATGTTTATACTAACCCGATTTGCAAAAGCGAAGAGGGGAAGGCTATGGAAATGGTTATATGGTTATTTAATTATTTTTGTGAGAATCCGGACAGGCTTCCCGTTAAATATAATAAAATCTATATTGATTCCGGCGAACAACAGGCTGCCTGCGATTATATCGCCGGCATGACGGACAGGTACGCAGTCAAGTGCTTTAACGATTTATTTGTTCCCAAATCATGGGTTAATTAACAATTGATTTAACAACTTTTTTTGGGTGAGGTGATATGATGGCTGTCAGTGATGAGTTTTTGCAGGAGCTAAGGGCTAGAATTAACATTGAGAGCGTTGTTTCACCTTATGTCAACCTGAAAAAGCACGGCAGTGTTTTGACGGGCCTTTGTCCTTTTCACAATGAAAAGACGCCCTCCTTTACCGTTTACCCTGAAAGTTCTTCCTTTTATTGCTTCGGTTGCGGTGTCGGCGGAGATGTTATTACTTTTGTGCGAAGGATAGAAAACCTTGATTATGTGGAAGCGTTAAAGAGCCTTGCCCAAAGAATTGGTATGCAGATGCCGGAGGATGGGTATGACGATACCCTTATGAAAAGGCGTTTGCGAATCCTTTCTGCAAACAGGGCTGCGGCTAAGTTCTTTCATGAAGCTCTTTTTGCTGCAGAAAGCAAGCCGGCACTGGATTACCTATTAAACCGTGGGTTGACAATTGCAACCATTAAGCATTTTGGTCTAGGTTTTGCGCCCGATTCGTGGAGTAAGCTCTGCTCAAAATTGCGTGAGGATGGGTTTTCATTCCAGGAATTAGTTGAGGCAAATCTTGTAAGCAGAAGTAAAAAAAACAATAACGAGAGCTATTATGACAGATTCCGAAAACGCATTATGGTGCCTATTATCGACCTGAGAGGCAATGTTGTTGCTTTCGGCGGGCGAGTTCTTGACGATTCAAAGCCGAAATACATAAATACATCTGATACTTTAGTTTATAAAAAAGGCAGAGATATTTTTGCCTTGAACTTTGCTAAAAACGGTAATGAAGGCAGTCTGATACTAACCGAGGGTTATATGGATACCATAGCTCTTCATCAGGCCGGATTTAAAAATGCGGTTGCAGGGTTAGGAACCGCATTGACAAGAGAGCAAGCTCAGCTATTATCGAGATACGCCAAAGAGGTAATTATTTGTTACGATAATGACGAGGCAGGCAGAGAGGCCACCGCAAAGGCTTTAAATGTTCTTGGTCAGACTGATTTGAAGCTAAGAGTTCTGCAGCTCAGAGGCGGGAAAGACCCTGATGATATTATCAAAAAACACGGCAGAGAGCGCTTTAAGAACCTGCTCGACGGTGCGGCAAACGACATAGAATTCAAGATTCTCGAAGAACGGCAGAAACATGATTTAAACACGCCTAACGGAAAGCTTGATTTTTTGAAGGCCGCAGCAAATATACTTGCCGAGCTTGACGGTGCAATTGAAAGGGATATTTATGCTTCAAAGCTATCCGAAGAGCTTTCAGTCGGCAAGGATTCAATAATGCAGCAGGTTATGGAGAACAGAAAAAAACTGTTAAACTATAAAAGAAAGAGCAGGTTAAAAGGCCTTGAACGTAAATCCTTAGGAATTTCGGATAAGCTCAATCCCGAATTCGGGCGAAATGTCAGGGCAGTAAAGGCGGAAGAAACTTTGATTTCATCTTTAATGAATAACCCTGATTTTTATGGAAAAATCTGCGATAAAATAAGTGCAGATGATTTTATCACAGAAACTAACAGGCATATTTTTAAGGTAATTACTTTCAGGCTTGCTGAAAACAAGGATATTGATACAAACCTATTGTCATCCGAGCTTAATAATGATGAAATGAGCAAAGTTATTCGTTTTAGACTCAGGAGCAATGAGTTAATCAATACCTTGCGAGAATGCGAGGATTGTATAAAAGTTATTATTGAGGAAAAAAATAAACAAAAGGATTTGAATCCGGCTTCCCTTTCCGATGAAGAATTTTTAGATTTATTTAAACAGAAAAATACATAGGATGTAAGGAGAATAATATGGAGAATATCGAAAAGAAAGCATCTGTCAGAATGCTCATAGAAAAAGGCAAGATGACCGGCAGGCTGACAACTCAGGAAATTGATGCTGCAATTCTCGAAATGGACTTTGAGATTGAAGAGCTTGACAAGCTATATGACACAATCGAAAACCAAAACATCGAAATAATTGATGACCTTGGTGAAATGCCTGTCGGTGATATGAATTTTGAGCTTGATATTCCCAAATCCGCTGAACTCGCTACACCTGCGGAAGATAAAAGCGCTGCTAATGATGACCCCGTCAAAGTATAGTTAAAAGAAATCGGGCGTGTTTCGCTGTTGTCAGCCGAAGAGGAGATTGAACTTGCCATTCGCATTTGTAATAATGACCCCTATGCAAAGCAAAGGCTTGCCGAAGCAAACCTGCGCCTTGTCGTAAGCATTGCAAAACGCTATGTCGGCAGAGGTATGCAGTTCCTTGACCTCATTCAGGAGGGCAATCTCGGGCTTATAAAAGCTGTCGACAAATTTGATCATACAAAAGGCTTCAAGTTTTCAACCTATGCAACATGGTGGATAAGGCAGGCTATTACCCGAGCCATTGCCGACCAGGCAAGGACAATTAGAATCCCTGTTCACATGGTTGAAACAATAAATAAGGTTAAAAAGACCAGCAGCCAGCTGCTTCATGAAAATGGCCGTGATGCCACTGCGGAGGAAATCGCTCAGAGGCTTGAAATGCCGGTTGAAAAGGTGCGTGAAATTCTCAGAGTTTCGCAGGAGCCTGTTTCACTTGAAACGCCTATCGGTGAGGAGGAGGATAGCCTGCTCGGCGATTTTATCCCTGACGATGATGCCCCCGCACCGGCTGATGCCGCCTCCGCTTTGCTGTTAATAGAGCAGCTTAATGAGGTTCTGAAAACGCTCACTCCCAGAGAGGCAATGGTTTTGCGTATGCGTTTCGGTCTTGATGACGGGCGCACCCATACACTTGAAGAAGTCGGTAAATATTTTAATGTTACCAGAGAGCGTATCCGTCAGATTGAAGCAAAGGCATTGCGCAAGCTTCGTCACCCCAGCAGGAGCAAGCGTTTGAGGGATTTTCTTGATTAATATAATAAGTTGCACACAGCAGCAGGAGGAAAATAAATGAAAAAGGACTTGGCGAAACAGTATGATCCGGCGAATGTAGAGGACCGTACCTATAAATTCTGGCTTGATAATTGTTATTTCCATGCAAAAATGGATTTCGAAAAAGAGCCTTATACAATAGTTATACCACCTCCAAACATAACCGGTCAGCTCCACATGGGCCATGCACTTGATAATACTCTGCAGGATATTATTATCAGATGGAGAAGAATGCAGGGCTATGATACATTATGGGTTCCGGGTACCGACCATGCTTCAATTGCTACAGAAGCGAAAATTGTCGAAGCAATGGCTAAGGAAGGCGTTTCAAAGGACGATATCGGGCGTGATGCCTTTCTTGAGAAAGCATGGGACTGGAAAGTCAAATACGGCAACAGAATAACCGAGCAGCTAAAAAAGTTGGGCTCGTCATGCGATTGGGATCGTGAAAGGTTTACTCTTGACGAAGGCTGCAGCAAGGCGGTTAAAGAGGTTTTTGTTAACCTTTATAACAAAGGGCTCATATACAGGGGCGAGCGTATTATTAACTGGTGTACACATTGCC
>JAAZFZ010000190.1 GCA_012511485.1 Clostridiales bacterium
CCGATACATATTGCCCTGATGAGTACAGTGCGGTTGACAGCCTCAGCGCTCAGTACGGCAGCGAAAAAATCATTTCGGCAGCATATTCTGATGATTTTGCTGTTTTACCGGTGGTGGTTAAGACAGTTGCAGCGCAGATAGCGGCGGATAAGAGCATAAAGGTCTTGATTTTTGACAGAGCGGTTGTCGGCACTGCTCAAGCTATTGCAGACATCAGAAAAACCCGTAGCGATATATTCATTGTCTGCATTGCATCAGATGAGAACGCTTCGTCGGTTTCCTCTCTGGCAGACCTTGTCATAAATGTCAACGAAACGGAGCTAGGCAAAGCTGCCGTTGAGCAGGCAAAGGAAATGGGTGCGCAAATCTTCATTCATTACACATATAACCGTCACATGGAATATGAGCAAGTTGCCCGAAGAAAGGATGCAATTGAAAAAGCCTGCAAACAGGCAGGAATAGAATTCTATAACGAGGCATCCGTTGACCCTTCAAGCGAAAATGGTACTGACGGCGCAAAGCAGTATATCAGGGAGGACGCTGTCAGAAAGCAGAAGGAGTTCACGGGCAAGAAGATTGCATATTTTTCAACAGACCCCGTTATTCAGGAGGCTCTGATAGAAGCATCCCTTGAGCATAAAACTATTTTGCCCGTTCAGGTCAACCCTTCGCCCTATGTCGGCTTTCCGGAACAACTTAGCATTGACATGAATGACCATGAAAATGATACAAAGTATTTGCTCACTCAGATTAAGCAGAAGCTGCAGGAAAAGGGCTGCTCAGGCAATTTTGCCACATGGAGCGTTTCTATGCCCCGGGTTATGCTCAACTCAGCTTTTGAATATGCGGTTAAGCATATTAATAATGAGTGGGGGAACAAGATTATGGGCGATGAGCTTATTAAAATAATCAATGAAGCCGCAGGCGGAGAAAACATTATTAAGACAGCAAAATATTCGGATTCCTCCAAAAAAACATATGACAATATTTTTGAGGTTTCGGGAAAAACATATCTATTTTGAGCGGGTGATTCTTTGGACGAGCATATTATTCTGGAGCTTTATATTGCAAGACACGGCGAAACCTGGGGCAATCGCTCCGAGGAGGAAAGGATAAAAAACGGCAGGCAGAATGACAGGGAGTCGCAGCTGACCGCTAAGGGAATTAAGCAGGCAAAGCTCCTTGGCGAAAGGCTGAAGTTAGGTGAATTTGACTGCATTATTGCCAGCCCCCTTATAAGAGCAGTCGGAACGGCATACGAAACTGCCATCAGGCAAAAAAACAAGGATATAAAGATTGAGATTCTCCCCGATTTGTTTGAGGTGGGCACAACGCCCGGTTATATCGGATACCCGGCGGATGAAATGCGGGGTCTCTACCCGAATGTCATTCCCTGCACTGAGGAGCCCACCCCGGCAGGCGGCAGCTTATCATTGGGTGAAGAGGACGGGAACATCTCTCTCGAAAGAGCACGCAGGTGTATTGCATATTTTAATAGTCGATTTTCAAAGGGCGAGAAAGTGCTTGTAGTGGCTCACGGCACATTCAACAATTACCTCATAAGGGCAGCATTGGGGCTTGATAACTCCTGCGGCATCAGCTTCTGTCAGGAGAATACCTCACTGACAAAGATTAAGTATTATGAGGATTCAATGGTGAAGCTTGCCTATTGCAACGATACCTCACACCTGTTCGGGATGATGCCAGGCATAACATTCACTTTATAAATTTGCCCCGACAGTTAGTTTCTGTCGGTTTTTTAATGGCTATCATTATTATATATAAGGGCAGAGGATATTTTTTGGCGTTTTCACTTTACACTTAGCACGAAATGAAGTAAAATGCTTTTAGGAAGTTTTGGGATGAATATTTTTTCGGAGGTTTAAAATGAAGCCTGTTTATAATCGGATTATGCTCAAACTCAGCGGGGAGGTTCTTGCCGGCGGAAAAGGGCGCGGCATCGATTTTGACACTGTACTAAATATTTGCAAATATGTTAAAGAGTGTCACAGCCTGGGTGTTGATATAGGTCTTGTTGTCGGAGGGGGTAACTTTTGGCGCGGCCGTTCCAGCGGTGAAATGGAC
>JAAZFZ010000191.1 GCA_012511485.1 Clostridiales bacterium
ATCCCATATTGTGTTAATGAAGTTAACCACCGCAAGCAAGCTAAGGTCGATTTTCAGAACATCAAATACGAACCTTTCCGAATAAAGGTCAATATTAAAGTTCTTGGAAACATCAAAAAGTATGTATGCCAAAGTTTCTTTTGTACCAACATAGCGCCTGTCCTGATATTTCACTAAAGGCTCTGTTATTTCGTCCAAACCATCACCTCCTGTCATTTATTGTAGTGTACCATATTTTGTAACAGGTTACCAATGCTTATCTCACTGTCATTGTGACGATATTTTTCACAAATTTTTTTAATATTTGCTGAATTTTTTTCAGACATGAAAAAAATTCAAAAACTTTATCATAAAAAGCAGAATATTTATTAAATACTCCCGAATATATTGGCATAGTGCAAAAAAAATGTTTTAGTTTGAACTAATCTAAGCCTTGACTTTTATATTATTAATGCTATAATGCCCGTGTTTAGAACTTCAAGGGCATTTTGAAATGTCCAAATAAATGAGGTGGTCAGCTTGAGTATTCCCCGAAGTATGCTTACCAACAAGCCTGTGACGGAGTCTGTCAGGGCGGCTACAGACGAACTGTTCGGTGAAGACGACCCTCCACTATTCGCTGTTGTGAGCGACCTTAATTTAAACGGTTGCTATGACAATTCCGCCCTCTTTGTGACATCTCAAAAATTAATAGCTTTCGACGAGGAAAACGGTATTATCAATCTATTCTTCAGCCAAATCAAAACGGCTGAGGTTAAAAGAATGTATGGTAATGCCGTTTTTAAAATTACCACAAATGACGGCAAAAGAACTGATATTCTGCGGTTCACATACTCAGTTGCAGAGATTTGCGATGCTGTAGCAAACTTTATCAACCATATTAACAGCGGTGAAGATATTGAGCTTGAGCTGGATATGGTCAGGGCAACCTATAAAAACATGAGAAGCTTTTGTCCGAAATGCGGGCGCAAGCTTTCAAACCCCGATGCGAATTGCATAAATTGCAGCGGCAAGAGCAAGGTTGTTTCAAAGCTGCTTATCTACATAAAACCTCAGCTAAAGAGGATAATTTTCAGCCTTATCCTTTCAATGGGCTCAACGGCAATGGCTCTTGTGCCTCCGTATGTCACAAAAATAATGGTTGATGAGATTCTGCCCCAAAGCAACAAGAGACTGCTTGCCATAACGGTGGCGGCACTCCTTGGCGTCTATATAGTTCAGTATATACTGGGCGGGTGCAGAGCCTATCTCTTGCGACTCGCGGGCGACAGCATGGTTACAGACCTTAAAAAGGATATATATGCAAAGGCTCAGCATCTGCCAATGAGCTTTTATGACAAAACCTCAACCGGCTCGGTCATAAACAGAGTCAATTCGGATACTGCAATTATTCAGACCTTTATGCTTAGAGTTACTCAGGAGGCCGTCGTTCAGCTTTTCATGCTTGTGGGCATAGTGGTTATCATGTTCACAATGAACTGGAAGCTGACTCTGCTTTCACTGGCACCCGTCCCGATTGTTATTTGCATAAGCAAATTTTTCGGCAAAAAAATTGCCCCAATGTATAGAAGACTTTGGAGAAGGGGAACGGCAATTTCAGGCTTGCTTGCAGATACGATTCCGGCTGTCCGAGTTATAAAATCCTTTACGAGCGAAAAAAGAGCCGTTGAGAAGTTTTCAAGATATGCCAACGACTTTCTGAGCGAAAGCAAAAAGGCTTCAAAAACTGCAACTGTATTCCCACATATTATCACCTTCATGATAACAAGCGGCTCGGTAATTATCTGGCTGGTCGGCGGCACATGGGTTATCGAAAGGCCCGAGGCCCTCACACTGGGCTTGCTGGTGTCATTTATCTCATATACAAGTATGTTCTATACTCCCGTTAACTTTTTTGCAAACCTCAACGATTCATATCAGAACGCCTTGGCATCTGCCGAGAAAATACTTGATATCATTAACGCCGAGCCTGAAACGGATTTCGGAAAAGGCAAGAACAAAACAGGGCTAAAAGGCAAAATAGAGTTCAGGAATGTCAACTTCTCATTCGACAGGACAAAAAGAGTGCTTACAAATGTAAGCTTTGTAATCAATCCCGGAGACATAGTCGGTATTGTGGGCACCACAGGCTCAGGCAAGACAACACTTATAAACCTCTTAATGAGATTTTATGAAAATTATGAGGGCGAAATTCTTGTTGACGGCAAGAATATCAAGGATATTGACCTCAATTTTTATCGCTCACAGATGGGCTTTGTTCAGCAGGAGCCAATGATGTTCAGAGATACGATAATAAACAATATTGCATATTCTAACCCAAACGCCCATGTCGAGCAGGTCCTGCATGCTGCCGAAATAGCAAATGCTCACGGCTTTATTTCCCGTTTGCCCGATGCTTATGACACAATGCTCGGCGAGAGGGGAGTCGGTCTTTCCGGCGGTGAGAAGCAGAGAATTTCAATTGCAAGAGCCGTGCTCAAAAATCCGGGTCTGCTTATTATCGATGAAGCAACCTCTGCAGTAGACTCCGAAACCGAAAAGCTCATTCAGGAGGCTATTGAAAGGCTCATAAGAGGCAGAACAACAATTATGATAGCCCACCGCCTTTCAACCTTGAGAAAAGCCAACAGAATCCTTGTGGTTGACAAGGGTGAGATAATCGAAAACGGCTCTCATGAGGAGCTTATGGCTCTGCAAGGCAAATATTATAAGCTCATTCAGATTCAATCCATGTCCGAACAGGTACAGGCTGAAATAGAAGCGGAAAACTTTGAGATGGTGAGGTGACTATTATGCAGCTAAGATACATTGACGGGCCGGAGGTTCGCATAACCGCATATGACAGGATTTTTGTGAATGTTGAGTTTTTCGGCGGCGAAGTTCTCACTGAGCTCGAGCCGAGGAGGCTATTCCCTATAAGCGGCTTGACAAAATACATCACTTTGTTGGATAATGAAGGTAACGAGAGAGCCATTATCAGGAATTTAAATAACCTTATGCCTGAATCCAGAGATGCAATACTCGACTGCCTCAAGGAGTATTACATGATTCCAAGAATCAAGAGACTTATTAAAAGAACCGAAAAATTCAAAATATGGATGTGGACGGTTGAAACGGACAGGGGCATTTATACCTTTGAAATCAGGAACAGCTTTACGGCAATCAAAGTCCTGCATGACGGGCGGATTCTCATTCTAGACGCAAACGATAACAGATATGAAATCCCAGACCTCAATAAGCTTGACAAAAGAAGTATCCGGCTGATTTTGCCGGATGTCTGATATTAATTTGTATTAATTTGAACCGGAAAGGGAGAAAATATGAAACTAGTTATTGCGATTATTAATAATGACGATAGTGCGGTGGTATCCTCCGCATTGACAAAGGAGGGCTATATCGTCACAAAGCTATCTACAACCGGTGGGTTTTTAATGGTCGGCAACACTACTCTGCTTATCGGCTCAAGCGATGAAAATGTCGGCCATGTCAAAGAAATAATTAAGAAGAACGCCCAGACAAGGAGACATGTCAGGCCAACAACAATGTCCTTCGGTGTCGGCTTGCATGATAGTGAGCCGGGCACAGAAGTTAATGTCGGGGGAGCCACTGTTTTTGTGCTCAGTGTTGACGAATTAGAGAAGTATTGATGTAAAGTGATATAGCTTTACAGCCGTCGCAGCTTCTGCGGCGGCTCTTGTCTTAAATCCCCTGTAAAATAACTCTTTGTAACACTGCTTAACTGTAGCATTTTTTGCTTCCTTTCGGTGAAAGTAGTCGGGAATAAAAGTATACCCTTTTCTCTGAATTGTTTTTCAACCATGTAAAAATAGAACTGCAGAATTTTAAAAAACTATTACAAGTTTAGAATAATATTGACAAACCTCAATAAAAAACCTATCATTGTGAGTGAAGTTTAATGGAAATCGGTGTTAAAAATGAAAACTGTCAGCGTGCTTGTACCCTGCTACAACGAAGAGGGGAATGTTATACCCATAAGCAAGGCAATTATTGAGGTTTTTAAAAAGGATTTGCCGCAGTACGATTATGAGATTGTCTTTATAGAAAACTGTTCAACTGACAGAACAAGGGATATGCTCAGAATCCTGTGCGGTGAGAATAAAAAAATCAAAGCGATTTTCAATGCTAAGAATTTTGGTCAGTTTAACTCGCCATATTACGGAATGTGCCAGACGAGCGGAGACTGTACAATTTTGCTTGCCTGCGATTTTCAAGACCCAGTTGATATGATACCCAAATTTATACAAGAGTGGGAGCAGGGGTACAAAATTGTATGCGGAATAAAAACAAGCAGCAAAGAGAATAGAATAATGCGAATGTTGCGAACCTGCTACTACAAAAGTATTAAAAGAATGTCCAGCATTGAGCAGATTGAGCATTTTACAGGCTTTGGGCTTTATGACAAAAGCTTCATTAAAGTGCTAAGTGAGCTAGATGACCCGATGCCCTTCCTCAGGGGGATTGTGGCGGAGCTGGGCTATAAGAGGAAGGATATACCCTACGAGCAGCAAAAACGCAGAGAGGGCAAAACAAGCAACAATTTTTATAATCTCTATGACGCCGCAATGCTCAGTGTTACCTCCTACACAAAGGTAGGCCTGAGGCTGGCAACAATTCTGGGCTTTATATTTTCCGGCCTGAGCATTTTAGTTGCTATTGTATATACAATCCTCAAGTTTGTTTATTGGGACAGATTCCCCGCAGGCATCGCACCGATACTGATAGGCGTTTTTCTTTTTAGCTCCGTTCAGCTTTTTTTTATAGGCTTAATGGGCGAATACATATTAAATATAAATACAAGAATTATGAAAAGGCCGCTTGTTATTGAGGAGCAGAGGCTCAATTTCGATGATGTCAAGGATACGGAGCAAAAGGACAGTCATTGAGCAGATGATTGATAAAAAACCGTTAAGAATTCAGCAAAAACTGAAGCTTAACGGTTTTTGATATTATTATTAATTGACTGTTTGGGCAAGAAAAGGGGCGTCGGATTGCCCAAATGACGCCATGAAGTATTCTGCAAAATCAATCCACCCCGAAAGAGCGGAGTATCCTTATTCTGGTGCCGGGGTCATAAATATGCGAAACAATTTCTTTTATTTCGGCATCCTTTGATTCCTTGTTTATTATTCTCTTGACATAGTTCTCATAAACTTTTTTGGCTTCCTCATAATAATCGTTATCTATCAGCATATATTCCCCTCCTATAAATAGAGTATAGCTGGAAAATACACTGAAATCACGACTGAATTTAAATATATATACAAAAAAAGCGGGTGAATTCACTTTAAATGAACTCACCCGCGATTATGTGTATGTCAGTTAATCAGTGAGGTTGTAAGGAATATTGTCGCCATCAAAGAGGAAACAAGTGAAACAACCGTAATCTGTGTGTTGATTGACGGACCTGCGGTATCCTTGAAGGGGTCACCGACCGTGTCACCGACAACTGCGGATTTATGAGCATCGGAGCCCTTGCCGCCGTTTGCGCCGGATTCAATATACTTTTTGGAGTTATCCCAGAGTCCGCCCGAATTGGACATAAACAGAGCAAGGAGAAGGCCGCTGATGATGTTGCCAGTCAGGAAGCCGCCGATAGCCTCAACGCCGCCGATGAAACCGGTAACTATTGTAGCCAAAATAGCAACAAGGCCTGCGGGAATAAGCTCAATGAGAGCGCCATGGGTTGCGATTTCAATGCACCTGTCATAATCGGGTGAAACGCCCGGCTTGCCCTCCTTTAGGCCGACGATTTCTTTGAACTGACGGTGAATTTCAGCAACCATACGCTGAGCATTGCGGTCAACACCGAGAATAAGCATTGCTGAGAATACTGCGGGGATAGCCGCACCTACAAGCATTCCGAAGAATACAACGGGATTCATAATGTCAAAGCCCTTCAGCGTTTGAAGGCCGAGTTCAATTGCCGAAACATTGACTTGGCTGATGAATGCTCCGAGAAGAGCGATAACGGTAAGACCGGCGGCACCGATAGCAAAACCCTTTGTGATAGCCTTAACTGTGTTGACGGCGCTGTCAAGAGAGTCAGTTATTTCGAGAACCTCATCACCGTGGTCCCCCATTTCGGCTAAACCGTGAGCATTGTCAACAATCGGGCCGTAAGCATCGTTGGAGATAATCATTCCGACTATTGAGAGCATACCGACAGCCGCCATAGCAATGCCGAACATCGGATATTCGCCGCCTAGAGGCTCACAGAGCTTGTATGCACCGAGAGCTGAAATGCCAATGCCTATCATTGCGGGCAATGTGCTCAAAAAGCCGTAGGAAACACC
>JAAZFZ010000192.1 GCA_012511485.1 Clostridiales bacterium
GGCATAACAGAGCAGCAGGCAACACCCGCAAGTGCCGCCGCAAGTGCCGCCACACCTGCCGCCCCGCACGCACCTGCCGCCCCCGACCCGCACGCACCTGCCGCCGTTTCAGCAGGAGCACAGGTCACAGCTCCCATGCCCGGCACAATTATTTCAATCGAGGTAGCAACCGGGCAGACCGTCAAAGCCGGTGAAATAATTATGACACTTGAGGCAATGAAGATGGAAAACGATATTGTTGCACCGGTTGACGGTGTAATTAAGCAAATACTTGTCAAGAAAGGCTCATCCGTTAATACGGATGAAATTCTCGCAATTCTTTGAAATTGAGCATTAAGCGGGAAATGGGGCTATATGTCCTATTTTTCATATTTTTAGAAAGCCGGTGGTCATATGTCTGCGCCTCTCGCACAAAGAATCCGCCCGACAACAATTGATGAGATGGTCGGCCAGCACCATCTGCTCGATGAGGGTAAGCCGCTAAGGAACATAATTCTTTCGGGCAATGTCCCGAACCTGGTGTTTTACGGCCCTTCGGGTGTCGGAAAAACAACTCTTGCAAGCATTATTGCAAAGCAGACCAACCGCCATTTCGTCAAGCTCAACGGCACAACAGCGGGGACTGCCGACATAAAAGCAATCATATCCAAAATAGACACTCTGGAGGCACTCAACGGCATTCTTCTTTACCTTGATGAAATACAGTATTTAAACAAAAAGCAGCAACAGACTCTGCTTGAATACATCGAAAGCGGCGAAATAACTCTCATTGCCTCCACGACCGAGAACCCGTATTTTTATATTTATAATGCCATCCTCAGCCGCTCAACCGTGTTTGAATTCAAATCTCTTTACCCGTCGGATATTCTTCCTGCCGTTGAGCGGGCATTTGCTTTCCTAGAGAGCGATTACGCTTGCCCCATTATTATTGAGGACGGAGTAAAGGAGCATATATCCCAAGCCTGCGGCGGTGATGTGCGCAAGGCGCTCAATGCAGTTGAGCTTTGCGTACTTTCTTCACGGCGGCAGGGCGGTCAGATATCTGTAACGCTTGAGGCCGCTCGGGAGCTGACTCAGAAAAGTGCAATGAAATATGACAAGGACGGGGATGAGCATTATGACATAATCTCCGCCTATCACAAGTCAATGAGAGGCTCCGATGCAGATGCCGCAATTCACTACCTTGCCCGTCTGCTTGAGGCAGGTGATCTGCCCTCGGCCTGCAGGAGGCTGTTGGCGTGTGCCTGTGAGGATGTCGGGCTTGCCTACCCTCAGATAATACCTATTGTCAAGGCGGCTGTTGATTCCGCTTTGATGCTCGGTCTGCCCGAAGCAAAGCTCCCGCTTGCAAATGCAGTTATTCTCGTTTGCAATTCGCCCAAATCCAACAGTGCAGTCAATGCCATAAGTGCCGCATGGGAGGATGTCCGCAAGGGCAGAACAGGCCCCGTTCCACGCAACCTGCAAAATAAGCACTATGACGGTGAGGATAATCAGAACAAAGGCCAGTTCTACCTATACGCTCATGATTTTGAAAACCACTGGGTAAAGCAGCAATACCTCCCCGATGCACTCAAGGATGTCAAATACTATGAATATGGCGATAATAAAAATGAGATGTCTGCAAAGCAGTATTGGGATAAGATTAAAAAACAATAATTTCAATAAAATGCCAATCAACTTTATGATAAACAATATTGACATATAGCTTTAAATATTGTAATATTAATATATCAGTCAAGTGTTTCAATTTGTGATTATAAAGCCTATGTCTGGATTTGCACATCTTTTTGCTTGTGAGTGCATTTGTTGAGGGCAACAACAAACTCAGGTGAGAGCACAAGCCGTACATTTTGTAATCTCCGTTGCGTTGTCGGGTGGCACATTCGTGCCACCCGACAAGTTTTTTATGCACAGCATGAGGGGTTGACCGAACAGCAAAAAACAGGGTCTGTTATCTAACAGCCCTGTTTTTTTGTTTCAAAAATGATTCTATCCCGCCTTAGCCGTGGTTTGAGTCGGGCTTGTTTTAGGCGCGGATGTATCTGCAGAGGTTGTCGGCACTTCGATTTCGGGGAAGTCAAAGCCATTCATAAAGCCGTTTAATTCAACCGAGCAGATGTCGCCGCCGATTACCATCCCGTCATAAATAAGCATGTTTGCCTGAATGAAGCCCTTTTTATTTTCATATCCGGGGTAGTTCTTTATCTCATATGTCCATCTCTTTGCACGCTTGCCGCAGTATTTGCTCAGGTCAAGGTTCTGTTTTTTCTGAATATCATTGTATTTTTCATAAGCATCATCAAATTCGGCAGGTATTATAACCTCAGCCACTTCAACCGGATCCTCACTGATTTCCCACCCGAACTGGGATAGAAAGGCTATCCTTTCAGAGGAGTTGCCGGCTTTAAGGCTAATGCCTCCATCACTTGCGGCGGGAGTATCATCCCTGGCGAGAAATATCATTGCAGCAACGGCGAGCACAACAAAAGCTATCAATGCAATAAGTTTAAGCCTTGAGGATTTCACGGAGTATACAAACATATTATCCCACCCTTTCGCATTCACTCATTTATATGCATTCGTGGTGGGACTAATACATGATTATATAAAATTTAAGGTCATGTTTATGCATACAACACCTGCACAGGTAATGTCAATAACGCCATATTGACCCTGACGGATACTGCCGGGATTAAAAATATGAAGTCCGTCCCGATAGTCCGTCACAGGTATATGCGTGTGCCCATATAATGCAATGTCGGCATTTGCGCTTTGCGCCCTGTAAATAAGCTCACTGAGAGTGTATTTAACATTTTCACTGCTGCCGTGTGTGCAATAGAGAGTCTTCCCCCCGATATGCTCTATGCTATGCTCCGGGTAGGCGCATGCAAAATCGCAGTTCCCTTTTAACAGCACGAATTTTCTGTCAGGAAAGGATTGTGAAACCGTCACGGCGTCACGGCAACCGTCACCAAGAAATATAACCATCTTTGCCTCCTCCTGGCATTCAATTGCATATCTGAGCGAAAATTCGTCACCGTGAGAATCAGAAATAACCAGTATTCTCATACATATCCCCCCAACAAAAAACATAGCTATGTCATATACTTATTCTAAATATTATATATTATTGTGGATGGTGATTTCAATGAATAACGAAAAAATGACTCCTGAACAGCTTATTCAAATGGCAAAAATGCTCGGTATGAAAAACAAATCCGAAGAGGAACAGGCAGAAATGCTCAAGAATTTCGCCTCACAAAACATGAACAATGAAGATTTTCAGAAGATGAACAATATTCTCAATGACGAAAAGGCACTTGAGGAGCTTCTCTCATCAAAGCAGGCTCAAATGATTATGAAGCTGTTTGAGAAAAGAGGAGAGAAATGACAGGAGCCAACATATTGTTAAAGTGAGGGGGGTTGATTGATGGAAATGAATGATATCGGCGATATTCTCGGCAAGCTCAGCCCGGAGGATATGGAATCCATAATGCAGAAGGCTCAATCAATCTTTGGAACCCAAAAGCAGGAGCCTATGAAGGAGGAGGACAACTCCCCCGAGTCAGATAGTTTTCTGAATCCGGAGATGATTCTCAAATTATCTCAGATGATGTCGGCTCTCAACAAAAAAGACAAAAAATCAGACCTTATTGTTGCCCTAAAGCCGCTTTTAAGCAGCGGAAAACAGAAAAAAGCCGACGAAGCCATTCAGATGCTAAAGCTCTTGAGCATCCTGCCGATGCTTCAGCAGCAATTCGGATTAATGGGAGATACAGAACAAAGAAGCGGGGGATGATTATGGCAGCAGATTATACGCAAAAGGAATTTGAACTCATGAAGCAGAAGGCTATAGAAAGTGCAAGGGAAATGCAGAAAAGGGCAATGAGCAACTGGGGACAGCCTCATGACCTGCACCTGCCGTTTTCGCAAGAGGATTCTTATCCCGATGAAGTCGGCACAAGCGCTGACAGGAACAGGCAACAGGGCAACCAATGGCATCATAATCAACAGCAAAACCAACAGCAGCAAAACTATCACAGATATCAGCGGCAGAGCTATCAGCAATGGCAGAACCGACAAATGCAAGGCAATCAGCAACAGCAAAACCGTCAACCGAGCCGCCCGACACAAATGGATAATCAGCAACAGCAAAGCAATCAGCAACAGCAGAACCGTCAACCGAGCCGCCCGATACAAATGGATAATCAACAAC
>JAAZFZ010000024.1 GCA_012511485.1 Clostridiales bacterium
GCAGTCAAATTCCGCACGAATCCGCTCATTCTCAAGCACGGGGTTGTTGTCGAAAATCTCATTGGTGCGCCCTGTGCCAAAGGGTACATTGCACCCGAATTCAATCATTTCCCGTTCACGAAGGATATAGGTTGAATAACCCAAAGCAGGGACTTTTGCTTTTATGAGGAGTTTAATGTAATTGTGCCCCCAATATTTTGTGCCGCTGCTAAGCAGAGCATGCTCTGCCTCGTTACCATTTGAATCGGTGATGTAAACCTTTTTTATATCTCCGCTGTAGTCCCATACCGTAACCTCGCAAGGCTCGTCACGGTCATACATCGTTGAGTTGAACAGGTGAAAAACACGCACCCTGCCCCTGCCCCTGCTTGCGCTCGGGAGTTGAAAACGGCTTGAGTGCCCAAGCTCGAAGCCTGCGCCTGCGCCCTCGGAATATGCCAGCTCGTCATCATCAAAATCAATGAATGAGGTGTCAATTTTATTTGCAATATCCCTCATTGCCGTGCCGGCGCAGGTGTTTATTGCCGCAAGTGTTTCCTGGAATCTGCCTAATGCAAATTCTCTTGTTTCAACCGTTCCAGAGCCGGGAAGGATATCGTGAAACTGATTGAAAAGAATTCTCTCCCATGCGCCTGCAAACAGCTCGTTTTTGCTCCCGCTCGAGGCTAAAGCCTGTGCCATAGCGGAAAGCTGCTCCGCCTCGTATGCTCTATCCTCCGAAATTCGGTTTGACATTTTGATTCTCGTCTGGGAGGTATAGCAACCCGTAAACAGGAAATTGAGCTCTTTGTCAACAGTCGGGAACTGCTCACGATGAGGCTTGAGAATATCGAAAAACTCATGGTATGTACCGAACCTAAGGCTCGGCATGAGCGGCCAGCCTGCAACATCGATTATACGCTCAATATCACGCCTTGTCGGCCCGCCGCCGTGGTCACCGACACCGTAAACGAAAAGGAAGGTGTCAATCCCATGCTTGTCACAGAAAAGAGGCATATCGCTGAAGCTCTCATATTCAATAGAGCTGTTGTACCATTTAGGCTCCCTGTAGCAGAGAATGCGTTTGCCGGAGGGCGACATCCAGTTATATATGTTGTAACCATCAAAGCCCCTGCAATGGTAATAGTAATCAACTCCGCCGTTTTGTAGGATTTCGGGTACATTCAGGTTGTGCCCGAAGGTGTCAGGCTCGAAATCTATTCGGATGCTGTCAGGCTCAATATCAAACAGCTTTGAGAGGTAACGCTTTGTATAAAGAATATGTCTCGAAAGAGATTCGCCGTTTGGCATATTTTTATCCGTCTCAACCCATGACGATGCGGTAAGCTCCCACCTGCCCTCATGGATACGCTGCTTAATCTCATCAAGCATATAGGGAGCGTTTTGCTCTATTATTCTATAAACGGAGGCCTGCGACTGGGAAAATGTAAACTCAGGGTATTCCTTCATAAGGTCAAGAACAGTGCGGAAGGTGTCTGCCGTGATTGCCGCCGTTTCCTGATAGCCCCACATCCAGTTCATGTCAATGTGGGCGTGTGAAACGCAAATCCCCTTGTACTTTTTAATTTCGGGTGAAAGGTCGGCAAGCATTTCCTCCGCCCTGAGAACTGCAGGCTTTGTAACGGCCTTGTTTTTCTCCGCATCAGATAGGAGAAAATCGAGTGCCTGCTGAATCCGACTATACCACCCATTGCCGTTGATTTTTGAAACACCGCTAAGACAAAGTAGCTGCGAATAAATACGCTTTGGCCAGTAGCCCAGTTGAGCATACTTTTCGATTTCACTGATTTTCTTTGCACAATGCATATTCCACCACTCCATTCCTATTGATACAAATATTTCCACATCATTATACAGTAGGAAATAGATAAAAACAAGAATTATTAAATTCCGTAGCAAAAAAAAGAAATGCTGATATAAAAAGAACGAAGCTCAACATTGAACCTCGCCCGCAAATGAATATTTTTCTCTTTTTATTTGCGCAGAGCCTGCAGATAATCCGCTTTGCTCCTGATGCCAACAAATTTTTCAACAATTTTTCCGTTATTAAAAATAATAACCGTGGGGATACTTTTGATACCATAGTCCGCAGCAATTGAACCTGCCGAATCAACATCGAGCTTGCATACCTTCACATCATCCCCAACCTCATCTGCCAGCTCCTCAATTACTGGCGCGAGCATCCTGCAGGGGTTGCACCAGTTTGCCCAGAAGTCAACCAAAACGGTTTTTTGGCAATTTAAAACTTCATCTTCAAAATCATCACTCGATAGATGTAAAACCGACATTTATATCACTCCCATCTGCTCTATTATTACAGGCAGCTGGGCAATTATTCAGGATATGAAAAGAAGTCGCAAAAAGCGACTCCCTTTCATTGGTTATGAGAATGAGGAGATATTAAATCAATTGTCAAACAGATGTCGCTTTGATGCCTCTAATTCTATCATAGGAAAAAAATGTTATTTTTACAAATTAGAATAATAAAAAATATGATGAAATTGCTTATAAATATGACATAACCCGAATTATTTTGCCATTTTTTATATATATTCTTGGAACTCTTCTGCCAATTCCGCAAACCACCTCATAATTAAAGCTTTCGGACATTGAGCCGATTTCCTCTGCGGTTATGCATTTATCACCCTCACAGCCAATTAGTGTTGCCTCATCCTCAACAATTAACCCATCTATGTGAGACACATCAACCATCATCTGATCCATACAGACTCTGCCCAGTATAGGCGCATACTCGCCTTTTATCAAAACCCTGCCCTTTGTGGACAATGCCCGCGGGTAGCCGTCTGCGTAGCCTGCTGCTATTGTTGCTATGCGTGTGGGCTTCTTTGTGACAAAGAGCTGCCCGTAGCTGACTCCACAGCCTGCCTCTACCGTTTTGATATTTATTATTTTTGCCTTGAGCTCCATGACTGGAATCAATGCAACATTTCTTTTTTTGACCTGCTCAGAGGGGTAGAGACCATAGAGTGAAATGCCGTATCTCACCATATCAAAATGCTCATCAAGGTCAATTGCCGCTGCGCTGTTAGCAAGGTGCTTAATTTCAATTTTTATGCCTGTATTTTCAAGCATATTGATAAAACGAATAAACCTGCGTGTCTGCAAGCCGGCAGAGGTTTTATCGGCCTCATCGGCACAGGCATAGTGGCTGAAAATACCTTCAATATTGATATTGGGCAACTGTGAAATCTTTTTTATTATGTCGACGCTCTGTTCATTGTCAAAAAAACCGATTCTTGTCATGCCGGTATCAACTGCAATGTGGATTTTTGCAGTTTTTCCGCAGTCTGCTGCGGCACCGGAAAGCTTTAAAGCAGAATCAAAATCATATATGGTCTGCGTAATGTCGTGCCGAGCAATATTATTAAAATCCTCAGGTGATGTATATCCTAGAATAAGTATCGGATGTTTTATGCCGTTTTTTCTCAGCTCAATTGCTTCTTCAATGCAGGCAACGGCAAAATATTCGGTTTTATCCTCAAGAAATTCTGCAAGCGGCACTGCACCGTGACCGTAACCGTCTGCTTTGATTACAGCCATGAGCTTAGTGCCGCTCCCGAGTCTTTTTTTAACCTGGACTATGTTGTTCTCCAAGGCGTCCAAATCTATTTTTGCATATATCCTTTGATATGGCATTTGCTTCGCTTCCGTTCAATTATTTTTTTAAACGGCGGGAGAGCACTCCCGCCGGATCTTTTTGTTAAACTATATTGTCCAAAGGGACTATTCCGACTCCGTTTTCTGTTAACGCCGCCCTGATTTTTCGGACAAATTCCAATGCTTTTGCGCCGTCGCCGTGAACACAGACGGAATCCGCCTCAATGGGAATATCCTTACCGCTCAAGCTCGTAACCTTGCCCTGTGTCACCATTCTGACTGCTCTGGCAATTGCCGTTTCCTCATCGGTTATCATCGCCCCTGCCTTTGTTCGTACAACAAGCGAGCCGTCATTCTCATATGCACGGTCGGCAAAGACCTCTTTTGCGCATCTCAAGCCGGTTGCTTTTGCCGCATTAACCATTTCACTGCCGGAAAGAGCAAGAAGAATCAGGCTTTCATCAATCTCACAGATTCCCTCACATATGGCGGCGGCAAGCTCAATATCCTTGCCCGCCATATTATACAGAGCGCCGTGCGGCTTGACATGAGAAAGCTTTGTGCCGTTTGCCCTGCAAAAAGCTGCAAGAGCGCCTATCTGATATTGAATATAAGCCTTTGCCTCTGAGGGTGTGACTGCCATGCTCCTCCTGCCAAAGCCCATAAGGTCGGGAAAGCCCGGGTGCGCTCCTATATGCACACCTACCCGTTTTGCAAGCCTCACCGTTTTATTCATTACGACAGGGTCGCCGGCATGATAGCCGCAGGCAACATTTGCAGAGGATATGAATGGGATGACCTGCTCGTCTAAGCCCAGCTTGTAGCAGCCGTAGCTCTCACCCAAATCACAGTTCAAATCAACCTTAAACATGATATCAGCCTTTCTATCATTTATCCTTAGGCAGGACTGTCAAACCTTGAGCAGAGTGTTTTTAATGTCCGTAATAAACATATGCCCGGGTGAATGAGTTATTGCAATGCTTGGCTTTGCACTCATAACTACCGACTGAGGCGTTACTCCGCAGGGCCAGAAAACGGGGACCTCGCCCTCCCTGACAGTCACCTCGTCACCGAAATCGGGCTTTGCTATGTCTTTGACACCTATTGCCTCGGGGTTGCCGATGTGAATGGGTGAGCCATGAACCCTCGGCATTGAGGCAGTTGCTGTCACCGCTCTGACAACCCTATCATAAGGGATGGGGCGCATACTGACAACCATCATGCCGTGGAATATCCCTGCAGGCACACAGTCAATATTCGTCAGATACATAGGAACATTGCAGCCCTCTTCAATATGGCGGACAGGAACATCCGCAGCAAGAAGCTCGGATTCAAAGGAAAAGCTGCAACCAATAAGGAAACTGACAAAATCATCACGCCAAAGGTGCGAGACATCTTCATATTCGCTCTTGAGAACGCCGTTTTCATAAAGCCTGTATTTTGGGATATCCGTTGCAATATCGGCACATTTTGCAATAAAGTTTAGCTTTCTGCTGCCGGCATCGCTGACTTCGAGAACCGGGCAGGCTTTAGGGTTACGCTGTGTAAAGAGCAGAAAATCAAAGGCCAGCTCTTTTGGCAAAACGCAGAGGTTGGCCTGTGCATAGCCCCGGCACATACCGGAGGTCTGCCCCGTAATTTTTCGTTCTCTTATAAGCTGCCTGACCTCAACGGGCTTCATACAGGAATAATCCATAGCCGCCACACCTTTATTCTCATATTACTTGAGCTTCGCAAAACGCTTCTTTAGCTTCTCGAGCTTATTCTTTTCATCAACACTCAGCTTTTGTGCCGTTTCAATGCAGACGCTGACAAAGCACACCTTGCCTGAGGGCTTAATCTGAGCCAGCTTTGGCAGGTCGGCACCAATAACGGTTGCTATTTTTGCATAGCCACCCGTTGTCTGCCTGTCTGCCATCATAATTATCGGCTTGCCGGATGACGGAATCTGAACACCGCCGAATGCAATCCCTTCGGAAATGATATCAACGCCGCTCTTTGATTCAATGGGCATACCTTCAAATTTTATTCCCATTCTATCAGAATCACCCGTTACAGTATAAACCTCTTTCAAAAATGTTTCAATGCCACTTTTATCAAAATAATCGTCCTGCGGGCCTAAAACAACACGAACAACAGCATTCATGCCGTCAATGTCGTCATTCTTGTACCTTCTTTTTGAAAGACCGGGGATTTCTCCCCTCGGGCGTCTTAAAGGGATTTCATCGCCCGCGATAAGTCTTCTCCCCTCAAATCCTCCCAGGGAGCATTTAAGGTTTGTTGAGCGGCTGCCCATAACCTCGGGGATATCAAAGCCGCCTGCAACCGCAAGGTAGGCACGGCAACCGTTTTTCGAGGCTGAAAGGCTCAGCTCATCCCCTGCCCTAACCTTGAC
>JAAZFZ010000193.1 GCA_012511485.1 Clostridiales bacterium
CCTTCAAAAACATCAATTTTGTATGACAATTTTTCCATAATAACCTCAATTTAAGAATGCATTAAACGGTAGATAGGCAACTTGGAGTAGCAAATTATATATCTTACTTGAAACAAATGTCAGAGGTCTGTCTAGCCAACCGATTATTAAAAGGGCAAAAACAGCGTAGACAATATAACGCTCATATTGCATTAATTTATAGTATAGCCTATTAGGCAAAATTATATTGATAATTCTCGAGCCGTCAAGCGGAGGGATAGGCAGAAGGTTAAATACTGCAAGGTAAATATTAATAAGAGCGGCGTATCTGAAAAACCATAATGAAACCTCAAAAATCAACGCGCCTGTTTTGCTGTAAATTATCGTGAAAAATATCATTAAAACAAGAAACAATAAAGCCATTATCAGGTTTGCAGTAGGTCCGGCCGCGGCAGTGAGCGCCATACCTGCTTTTCTGTTTTTAAAATTTCTTATATTAACATTTACCGGTTTGGCATAGCCAAATCCGAAAATAAGCAACATCAATGCGCCCAAGGGGTCAATGTGAGCCATCGGTTTCAATGTAAGTCGCCCTGAAAGACGAGGTGTCTGATCGCCAAGCTTAGTGGCAACATATGCATGGGCAAATTCATGAATAGGTAATGTGCAGAAAACAACAAAAACGCTCGCAAGAACACCAATGAGCAATTCAAGAGAAAAGCCGTATCTGAATAAGTTTATGAGCATCTTATCCCTCCCTTTTCATCAAGACTGAAAATGAAAGCAGACAACTCTGTTCATTCTGTTTAAGTCTTTTTTTATTTCACAATATTGTACTATATTGGAAGCAAAATTGCAAATATATTCAGCCTGATTTTCTCCGCATTCAAAGGCTGCAAAGCCTCCCTTTTTTATATGAGGAATCCATTTTTGTATAAGGCAGCGATAGAAGTCCAAACCGTCCTCCCCGCCGCAAAGAGCCATATATGGTTCATATTTGAGCTCCTTTTGAAGACCGGGTATTTCCCCTGCGCTTATATAGGGAGGATTTGATAAAATAATATTCGGTTCAGGCAGACTAAAGCTGTCGAAACCTTCATAGATATCAGCTTTGACCAAAAACGCATTTTTTATGTCAAGCTTATCCTTATTCCTTGATAGATATAAGAAGGCATCATCTGATTTTTCTAGCAGGTAAACAGTTGAATCGCTGAAAAGATTTGCAATAGTAAGACCAATGCAGCCGGTGCCAGCACAAAGGTCAAATATTACGGGGGATTTCATTCCCTTTATTCTTTCAGTGGCGGTTTCGACAAGAAGCTCGGTTTCCTGCCTGGGAATAAGAACACCCTTACCCACATAAAAACTCAGCCCCATAAATTCCCATTCGCCAAGAATATACTGGAGAGGCTCACCGTTAATCCTTCTTTTGCAAAGCTCTTTCAAATAAATGGCTGTTTTTTCGTCAACAATATCAGAGCTGTGAAGAATGAGAAATGTTCTGCTCTTCCCTGTGCAGAACTCAAGCAGGCATTGTGCGTCAAACTCGCAGTCATCAAGCACGGCATTTCTAAAGTTTAATACTATTTCGTTAAAAAGCCCTCTATATGTTGATTTCAATGTCAACTTCCTCTGGTTATTGAGATATTTCTTCTTCTCCATCTGGCTTATCCTCGGAGTTAATGACAGTTTCCTGCTCTTCTTCTTTAAGCCCCAAAGCGGCTTTCAGTGATGCAATACCGACTTGGATAATATCGTCCGTAGGCTCTTTTGTTGTTATCCTCTGCATCCAAAGCCCGGGCGCAGCAGCTATTTTGATAAATGTATTATTGTGACGGCCGGCATATCTAATAAACTCATATCCGA